>CAZQYK010000611.1:0-3165 GCA_964597285.1 uncultured Spirochaetales bacterium | reverse complement strand
CCGAGAGCGGGTCGAAGGCGAGCGTTCCGGCCAGCGCGTAGGCGATCACGATCTCCGGGCTCGCGATGAACGAGTAGGTGCCGGTGTTGCCGTCGTTGCGCTTGCGGAAGTTGCGGTTGTAGGAGTTGATGATCGAGTTCTCCTCGCCTTCGGCGACGTCGTCGCGCTTCCACTGCCCGATGCAGGGGCCGCAGGCGTTCGCGAGCACGAGGCCGCCGATCGCCTCGAAGTCGTCCAGCTGGCCGTCGCGGCGGATCGTCTGGTGGATCTGCTCCGAGCCGGGCGTGACCCACAGCTTCGTCTTCGCGCGCGCGCCGTGCGCGGTCGCCTGGCGCGCGACGTCGGCGGCGCGCTCGAGGTCCTCGTACGACGAGTTCGTGCAGCTGCCGATCAGCGCCGACGACAGCTGCGCCGGCCAGCCGTTCTCGCGCGCGTCGGCCGCCATCCGCGACACCGGCCGCGCGAGGTCGGGCGTGTGCGGGCCGACGACGTGCGGCTCGAGCGCGCCGAGGTCGATCTCGATGACCTCGTCGAAGAAGCGCGTCGGGTCGCCCTCGACCTCGCGGTCGGCGCGCAGCAGCTCCGCGTGCCGGTTCGCGAGGTCGGCGATCTCCTCGCGGCCGGTGGCCTTCAGGTAGGTCGCCATGCGCTCGTCGTAGGGGAAGATCGACGTCGTCGCGCCGAGCTCGGCGCCCATGTTCGTGATCGTGCCCTTGCCCGTGCAGCTGATCGCGGCCGCGCCCGGGCCGAAGTACTCGATCACGCGGTTCGTGCCCCCCTTGACCGTCAGGATCTCGCAGACCTTGAGGATCACGTCCTTCGGCGCGGTCCAGCCGTCGAGACGCCCGGTGAGGTGCACGCCGACGAGCTTCGGGTAGAGCACCTCCCACGGGAAGCCGGCCATCACGTCGACCGCGTCGGCGCCGCCGACGCCGCACGCGAACATGCCGAGCCCACCGGCGTTCGGCGTGTGCGAGTCGGTGCCGATCATCATGCCGCCCGGGAAGGCGTAGTTCTCGAGCACCACCTGGTGGATGATGCCGGCGCCGGGGCCCCAGAAGCCGATGCCGTAGCGCGCCGACGCGCTGCGCAGGAACTCGTAGACCTCGGAGTTCGTCGTGCGCGCGGTCTCCATGTCGGCGGCGGCGCCGACGTGGGCCTGGATCAGGTGGTCGCAGTGCACGGTGCTCGGCACCGCGGTCTCGTCCTTGTCGGCGAGCATGAACTGCAGCAGCGCCATCTGCGCCGTGGCGTCCTGCATCGCGACGCGGTCGGGGTGGAGCCCCACGTAGCTGCGCCCCGGCTCGAGCGACACGCCCTTCGGGTCGGCGAGGTGGCCGAGGAAGATCTTCTCGGCGTAGGTGAGCGGGCGCTTCAGGCGCGCGCGCACGACCTCGAGGTTGCGGGCCAGCGTCTCGTAGGCGCGCTCGACCAGGGCGGGGGTGGTCTCGATCGCGGGCATGGGCGGGGTTCCTCCGGCAGGAGGGCCAAGATAGCGGGCGGGGGCGACGGGTCGCCTACCGCGCCGAGCGCGGGATCCCGGCGAGCTCGGCCATCAGGTGCGCCGACCCGAGCGACGCCTTGCGGAAGTCGTCGAGGTCGAGGCTCTCGTTCTCGCCGTGCGCGTTGCACGGCGGGTCCTCGAGCCCGAGCAGCAGCGCCGGCACGCCGCCGAGCACCTCGACGAAGGGCCCGACGAACGGGATCGTGCCGCCGCAGCCGATCGCGACCGCGTCGCGGCCGTAGCCGGCGCGCAGGGCGCGGCGCGCGGCGTCGAAGGCCGGCCCCTCACAGCGCGTCTTCCAACCGGGCACCGCCGCCGGGACGACCGTCTCGACGCGCACCCCGGCCGGCGGGTCGCGCCGCACGAAGTCGGCGACGAGACTGGCGACGCGCCGCGCGTCCTGGCCGGGCGCGACGCGCACGCCGATGCGCGCGCGCGCCTCGGCCATCAGCTGGTTCGCGGCGCGCGCCATCGGCATGCCCTCGAGCGCGGTCAGCGCGATCGCCGGGCGGTGCCAGAGCCGCTCGTAGACGCCGCGATCGGGCTCGCCGGCGAGCTCGGCGCCCTGCACGATGCCGGCGTCGCGGCGGAACGCGGCTTCGTCGAAGGGCAGCGCGTCGAGCGCGGCGCGCTCGTCGGCCGAGAGCTCGGGCACGTCGTCGACGAGGCCCGGCACCGCGATCGCGCCGCGGTCGTCGACGAGCCGCGCGAGCAGCCGCGCGAGCGCGGTCGCGGCGTCGGGCACCGGGCCGCCCCACATGCCGCTGTGCAGCGGGTGGTCGAGCGCGCGCACCGTGACGTCGACCTGGACGATGCCGCGCAGGCTCGCCGTCAGCGACGGCACGCCGGTCGCGAGGTTCGCGGTGTCCGAGAGCACGAGCACGTCGCAGCCGAGCCGCTCGCGGTGCGCGCGCAGGAAGTCGGCGAGGTGGCCCGAGCCGATCTCCTCCTCGCCCTCGACGACGAGCTTGACGTTCAGCGGCAGCGCGCCGGCCGCGTCGAGCCATGCGCGCAGCGCCGCGACGTGCAGCACGATGCCGGCCTTGTCGTCGACGACGCCGCGCCCGTACAGGCGCCCGTCGGCGCCGCGCGTCGGCTCGAAGGGCGGCGTGCGCCAGTGCTCCTCGCGGCCGGGCGGCTGCACGTCGTGGTGGGCGTAGACGAGCGCCGTCGGCGCGTCGGGCCCGGCGTGCAGCCACTCTCCGACGACGTAGGGGTGGGCGTCGCCGACGCGCAGCAGCTCGACGCCTTCGAGCCCGCTGCGGCGCAGCAGGTCGGCCGTCGCCTCGGCGCTGCGCACGACCTGGGCCGCGTCGAAGCCCGGCGCCGACACGCTCGGGATCCGCGCGAGCGCCTCGAGCTCGCCGACCGCGTCGTCGACGGCAGCCTCGAGCGCAGCGATCACCCGCTCCGGCGCCGGCACGAGGCGAACGTAGCGCGGCTCCGCCGCGCGCCACCCTTCGTCTCCGCTCGGCTGCGGACTACGGCAGCACGCCGACGCCGCTCGCTCCGGCGGCCTCGAGCGCGGTGCCGGCCTCGAGGCCGGTGACGCCGGTCGCCGCGGCGAAGTCGGCGGCGATCGCGCGGCGCACGCGCTCGGTCGCGGCGGGCTCGAGACCGAGCAGGCTCACCTCGGCGAGCACGAACGCGAGCTCGTCGAC
>CAZQYK010000610.1:0-3302 GCA_964597285.1 uncultured Spirochaetales bacterium | reverse complement strand
TCTCGACGCGCGTGCCCGGCCCGCTCGTCGCCCTCGTCGCGACGACGGCGCTCGCGCAGCTGGCCCCGCTCGACGTGGATACGATCGCCTCGCGCTTCGGCAGCGTGCCGAACACGCTGCCGGTGCTGCGCTTCCCGGACGTCGACCTCGAGCTCGTGCCGCGCCTCCTCTCGCCGGCGCTGACGATCGCGCTGCTCGCGGCGATCGAGTCGCTGCTGTCGGCGCTGGTCGCCGACGGACTCGTGTCGGGGCGCCACCGCTCGAACGCGGAGCTGCTCGGACAGGGGATCGCGAACCTCGCATCGCCGCTCTTCGGGGGCATCCCGGCCACCGGAGCGATCGCGCGCACGGCGACGAACGTCAAGAACGGCGGCCGGACGCCGGTCGCGGGCATCGTGCACGCGTTCGTGCTGCTGGCGATCCTGCTGATCGCCGGCCGCTGGGCGTCGTGGATCCCGATGGCGACGCTCGCCGGGATCCTGCTCGTCGTCGCGTACAACATGAGCGAGTGGCATGTCTTCGTGCGTCTGCTGCGCGGGCCGCGCAGCGACACGCTCGTGCTGCTGACGACCTTCGCGCTGACGGTCGCCGTCGATCTGACGGTGGCGATCCAGGCGGGCGTCGTGCTGGCCGCGCTGCTCTTCATGCGCCGCATGGCCGAGGTGACTCAGGTGAAGCCGATCCGCGACGTCTTCGAGTACGAGACGTCGGAGCAGGTCGCCGAGGCGGAGATCCAGCTCCCGCCCCAGGTCGAGATCTTCGAGATCAACGGCTCGTTCTGCTTCGGCGCCGCGCGCAAGTTCACCGAGACCCTGCTCGCCGGCCACACGCGGCCGCGCGTCGTGATCCTGCGCATGCGCCACGTGCTCGCGATGGATGCGACCGGCCTGCACGCGCTCGAGGACGTCGCACACCGGCTGCGCGCGCGCGGCGCGCTGCTGCTGCTCTCGGGGGTCCACGCACAGCCGCTCGTGGCGATGGAGCGCAGCGGCACGCTCGAGCGGATCGGAGAGGACAACCTGTTCGCGAGCTTCCCGGAGGCCGTGAGCCGCGCGCGTCGGCTGGTGGGGTAGCCGCGGAGGTAGCCGGCGCCGTCACTCGGCCAGCACCCCATCGCGGCGCCTCGGGTCGCCGCGTGTCAGGCGCCGTCCGGCAGCGCTGCTCCAGTAGTCGCGCTGCCGGGTGAACGGCAGAGCCAGAACCCGCCTCACGCGGTTCGCCCCGGCTTCGGCGTATCCGGGAACGCCGATCCGGATCGAGCGTTGCGGGATCCCGAGGCCGAGCGTGCCGTGCAGCCGGTCCCAGAAGGAGAAGACGACCGAAAAATTCGAGTCCGTCTCGTCCTTGAAGTCCGAATGGTGGATGCCGTGCATCCTCGGTGTGACGATCACCCAGTTCAGCGCTCGCTCCAGCGCGATCGGAAGGCGCAGGTTCGAGTGGTGGAAGTACGTGCAGACCTGGAACACGGTCTCGTAGGCGAGATAGACGCGGAGCGACAGACCCAGAACGGCAGCCTGCGCGGCGCGGAACGCAGCCGAGAGCGCCACCTCTCCGGGGTGGAAGCGAAAGCCGGTGGAGACGTCCAGATCCGGGTCGATGTGATGCGCGTTGTGGAAGCGCCACAGGAGCGACAACTTGTGATTGGCGACGTGCCAGTAGTAGAAGGTGAGGTCCATGAGCAGGAACGCGACGGCGAGCTCGCCCCAGCCGTCGAGGCCGAGAAGGGGAAGCAGCCCGTAGCGCCGCGTCCCATCCCAGGCGATGGAGGCCTCGGCCGCGGGCCTCACCAGGAGAAACGCGACCAGCAGGGTCGTCGCGGAGACCGCGGCGTTGACGAAGAGCCGCGGAAGGCTGGGACGCGTGCGCTCCCGAAGCGGGAAGACACGTTCCACGGCCAGCAGCCCCAGCGCCACGATCGCCACGCAGACGAGTGGAGATTCGAGCATCGACCCGGTGATCAGCCCAGGCAGAACGCGTTGAGCTTGTTGCCGTCGAGGTCGCGGAAGTAGCCGGCGTAGAAGCCCTGGCCGCGCGGACCCGGCTTGCCCTCGTCCCGGCCGCCGAGCTCGAGCGCCTTCGCGTGGAGCGCGTCGACGGCCGGCTTCGAGTCCATGCGCAGCGCGACCATCACGCCGTTGCCGACCGTCGCGGCGTTGCCGTCGAAGGGCTTCGCGGCGGCGAGGCAGGGCACCTCGAACGACGGCCCCCACAGCACGAAGCGCTCGCTGTCCATCAGCCGCTTCGCGCCGAAGGCCTCGAGCAATGCGTCGTAGAAGCGCCCCGCGCGCGCCATGTCGTTGGTTCCGACCGTCACGTAGCCGATCACCTGCGCTCCTCCTCGCCGACTTCGGCGTACACGTACTCGCTCATCGGGTGCGCCTCGACGCGGTCGAGCGCGAGGAACGCCAGGCAGCTCTCGATCATCCGCTTGCGGTTCGCCGCGAGCTTCTCGGGCGAGCCCTCGGCGGCGTACCAGACGGCCTGGTCGCTCAGCGCCTCGATCGGGAAGCCCTCCTCGACGATGGCCGCCCAGCGCGGCGCGCCCGGCGTCAGCGCGCGCACGATCTCGTTGCGCACGTAGGCGAAGGTGGGCTGCGTCTCGAGCGCGACCTGGCGGTGCTCGACGTGCCAGCGCTCGAGGAACTCGTCGTACGCGAGGCCCTCCTTCGGCACGATGCAGGTCACGAGGTTGAAGCCCGGCGTTCGCTCGCCGCGCGGCGCGACGTGGGTCGTGTTGAGGATCGGGTTCGACTCGACGACGAGGTAGGCGACGACCCGCGACGCGCGCGCTTCGAGCGCGGCGAGCAGCGCCCCGCGCAGCGCGGCGGCCTCGTGCAGCCAGAAGGTCACGAACGCGGCCTTCGGCGGGTCCATGCGGCCGACCCGCACCGCCGCGCCGGCCGCGACGTCGTCGTCGACGACGTTGATCCGCAGCCCCATCGCGCCGCGCCGCGCGAGCTCGGGCGCGGCCTCGCGCAGCGACTTCGCGAACGCCGCGTCCGAGACGTCGGCGGGCTTCCACAGCACGCAGGCCAGCTTCTCCATCGGGCACCTCCGCGGACATCGTACCAGTCCGCCAGCGATTCCGGGGCGTTGCGGGCGCTCAATGCCGCCCGCTGAAGTGCCGATACGCAGGACCGGAGCCCGCCCCCCGGCGAGGTGGAGCGATGAACCCGACCCGGCCGACGCCCCCGGAAGCGCGGGTGCCGCCGCGCGAGCGGCTCGGGCTCGCGCTGCTCGCGCTCGCCGCCGCCGGCGCGGCCGCGCTCGAGCCGGCGCCGGCGCCGGCGCCGCGCCCGCCC
>CAZQYK010000609.1:0-3982 GCA_964597285.1 uncultured Spirochaetales bacterium | reverse complement strand
GGCCCGAGCGCTGCGCAGAGCGCGTCGGCGGCGCGGCGGCCGAGCCGCCGGCTCGTCGTCGCGAGCAGCGACCCGCCGCAGCGGCGCGCGAGCTCGGCGCTGTCGCGGCCGAGGCGCGCCGCGACCTCGGCGTCGAGCCGGAACTGCCCCGACGGGCCGCCGACCAGCACCGCGATGCGCGGCGCCGGCGCGGCGCCGAGCCGGTCGGCCCACTCGTCGGCCGCCTTCGCGACCGCGTCGGCCGTCACGCGGTGCAGCTGCGCGGAGACCTCGATGCGCCGCGGGTGCGCGAAGAGCCGGGTGTACGCCGGCGTCACGACGCGGTCGAAGAGCTCGGCGTCGTCGCCGCCCTTGCGGCCGAGCATCACGAGGCGCGTGCGGCCCGCGGCGCGCTCGCGGATCCACAGCGCGACCGGCGCCGCGCGGCGGCCGGCCGCGATCACGAGGTCGGGCCACGGCGGCTCGAGCGGCGCCGACGCGCGGCGGCGCACGCCGATCGCGCTCGCGCCGAGCCAGCGGTTGTGCAGCCGCGCGGCCGCGCCGCAGCGCAGCCGCTTCACCTCGAAGGGCCATCCGACCGCCTCGGCGAGGCCGAGCGCCTGCGTCGCGTTGCCGGGCCGGTCGTCGCACAGCACCCAGACGCGCGGCGGCGTCGGTGCGCGCCACGCGCCGCCGCGGCGCCGCACCGGGCCGGCCTCGAGGCGCCACTCGAGCTCGGGCCGCGCGCACAGCGCGCGCTCGAGCCGCTCCTCCCAGCGCGCGCGCTCGCGCCGCGTCGCCGCACCCGGCAGCGCGACCGCGACGCGCTCGCGGGCGCCGGCGCACAGCTCGTCGAGCAGCCACGGCACGTCGCGCGCCGGCGCGCCGGCGAGCCACGGGCCGGCGCGCCGCTCGGCGCGCATCGCCGCGTCTCGCGGCGAGCCCGGAGCCGGCGGGCGCAGCTCCGCCGGATCGGCATCCACCGGTAGCGCGAGCGCGTCGCGCCACGCCGCATAGCGCGCGCTCGGGCGTTCGCGCGTGTGCACGCGCCAGCCGGCCGCGTCGGCCTCGCGCTCGAGCGCGTGCCAGATCTCGCCGACGGGGCTCGGCTGATAGGCGTAGCGCTCCGGGAACGGCCGCCACGGCTGGGTGTGGAGCGTCGTGAAGTGGACGACGCGCGCGTCGGCCGCCGGTCGCTCGTAGTCGCGCACGTTCCAGCGCGGGTCGAGCGCGCCGTACAGGCCGCGCGCGCGCAGCGCGCGCTCGATCAGCCGCTGCTTCGGCTCGCGCCGCGCGGCTTCGAGCGTCCAGACCTCGCGCATCCGCGCGCAGTCGAGCAGCATCACCGACGGGTCGTCGGGGGCGATCGCGAGGAAGCCGCGCCCGTCGAGCTCGGCGTCGAACAGGCGCGCCGGGTCGCTGCGGTAGATCTGGTCGACGTCGTTGTAGATCGCGCGCCCGCTTCCGCCGGCCAGGTCCGGGATCGCGAAGCGGTAGTTCGTGAAGCCGGTCGTCCAGCCGCGCCGCGCGAAGCCGGCGAGCTCCTCCATCAGGTGGATCTCGTAGCGCCGGCCGGGGTCGCGCGCGCGCTCGATCGACCACAGCAGCACGCGCTCGGCGCGCTCCTGCGCCGGCTCGGTGCCGACGAAGATCCGCACCGGCGGGCGGTCGCTCGGCCGCGCGCCGGGCCGCGGCTCGAGCACGACGAGCTCCGGGGCCGCGCGCCCGCCGCCGCGCCTCCGGCCCCCCGTCTCGTGCGTCGTGCGCGTCGGTCTGCCCCCCAACGGACCGCGCCGCCGCTTCAGCGCTGCGGCAGCGCGTTCCAGATCGCCGTCACGTCGTCGACCAGTGCGTCGAGGTCCTCGAGCCGGATCTGGCACGCGCCGTCGCATGGCGCGCGGTCGGGGTCGGGGTGGGTCTCGACGAAGAGTGCGTCGATGCCGAGCGCGACCGCGGCGCGCGCGAGCGGCCGGACGAAGCGGCGGTCGCCGCTGCTCGCGCCCTCGCCGGCGCCGGGGTGCTGCACGGCGTGGGTCGCGTCGAAGCACACCGGCAGCGAGTCGCGCAGCGCGACGAGCCCTCGCATGTCGACGACGAGATCGTGGTAGCCGAAGCTCGTGCCGCGCTCGGTCACCATCACGCCGCCGGCGCCGAAGCTGCGCGCCTTGTCGAGCGCGAGCAGCACGTCGTCGGGCGCCATGAACTGGGCCTTCTTGACGTTCACCGGTAGCCCGGTCGCGGCGCAGGCCGCGACGAGGTCGGTCTGGCGCGACAGGAAGGCCGGGATCTGCAGCAGGTCGGCGACCTCGGCCACGAGCTTCGCCTGGCCGGGCTCGTGCACGTCGGTCGTCACCGGCAGGCCGCTCGCGCGCTTCACCTCGGCGAGCATGCGCAGGCCCTCGTCGAGGCCGGGGCCGCGGTACGACTCGCGGCTCGAGCGGTTCGCCTTGTCGAACGAGGCCTTGAAGATCGCCGGCAGCCCGTGGCGATCGGCGATCGCCGCGACGCCGTCGGCGCACGCGCGCGCGCCGTCGAGCGTCTCGAGCACGTTGAGGCCCGAGATCAGCACGAGCGGAGCGCCGCCGCCGACGCGGACGTCGCGGATCCGGATCTGCGGCGCGGGCGACGGCATCGGGTGGGCCCTCCGGGGCGGCGGGACGGAAGTGTGTCTGGATAGCGAGCCTGCGCGGCGAAGGCTAACCGCAGGCCTGCGCCGTCGACGCGGCGAGGTCGCGGCGCACGCTGGCGAGGTCTTCGGGGGAGTCGATCTCGCGCCACCACAGACCGTCGATGCCGTGCGTCTCGAGCGCGGTCGTGCGCGCGAGGCGGCTCAGCACCGACGGATACCACTCGCGCATCGCCTCGGGGCGGCGCACCGCGCGCTCGAGCGCATCGACGAAGAGCTTCGGGCCCGAGCCGCGGAACGCGGTCAGGCCGATCGCCTCGGCGCCGACCATCGCGTCCGGCAGCGCCTTGTCGATCGCCACGACGCGCCCGCGCTCGTCGAGCGACACCTTCATGTCGTCGTCGTCGTAGCGCGGCTTGCGGTGGATCACCGCGGTCAGCGGCGCCGGCGCGGCGTCGAGGAGGCCGGCGAGCACCGGGTCGTCGAAGAGCGTGTCTCCGTTCAGCAGCAGGAACTCCTCGTCCATCGCGGCGCGCGCGAGCCAGCAGGTCATCAGGTTGTCGGAGCTGCCGTAGAAGGGGTTGTAGAGCGTCTCGACCGCGAGGCCGGGCACCGGGTGGGCCGCGAGCCAGCGCTCGACCCGCTCGGCGCCGAAGCCGACGATCACGAGCGCGCGCGAGACGCCGCAGCGCGCGAGCGCGCCGAGTTGGAAGCCCAGCACCACCTGGTCATCGCTCACCGGCAGCAGGCACTTCGGACTCCGGGCCGTCAGGGGCAGCAGACGCCTCCCCTGACCCGCGCTCAGGACGACGGCCTTCATGGCTCCCTTCGACTGGCCGAGACTGCGGGGGATCCCGTGGGTTCTGCCGCGGCGCCGTTGCTGTCGGCCGCAGCGGCGCTCTAGGATTCCGGCCTCGAGGGGGGCAGCGGAAGACTGCGCTGGGGCCCAACCCTTGTCAATGCCGAGCGCGGGCCCCAACGCGCGCGCCCCACGGGGAGACAACAGCCGACCGCGCGAGGTCGGCGCCCGAGACGCCCGCAACGAGCCCGACCCCCCGCGCCCGAGACGCCGCAACGATCCAGCCCCCCGCCGAAGGGACGCGCGCCCATGGCCGCCGCATCCGAGACCGCGACCCGGCGTCCCGGCGCGTCGCTGTACCGCTACGTCGCGCGCGAGACGCTCGCGCCGACGCTGCTCGCGCTCGCGGGGCTCACGATCGTCGTGCTGACGCGCGAGCTGATCGGCTTCACCGAGCTCGTCGTGAACCGCGGCGTCGGCGCCGGCGTGATGCTCGGCATCGCGTTCCACCAGGCGGTGTTGCTCGCGACGACGCTGCTGCCCTTCGCCGGGCTGATCGGCTCGCTGGTGGCGCTCGG
>CAZQYK010000608.1:0-6537 GCA_964597285.1 uncultured Spirochaetales bacterium | reverse complement strand
GAGGCCGTTGACCCGCACGATCTCGTCGAGGACGGAGAGGTCGGTCGGGTGGAGCGTCGCCGGATCGAGCGGGTGCGAGTTGCTGCGCAGCTCGGCTCGCGCTGCGGGACCGAGTTCGAGCGCCTCCGGAACCCACGCGGGCAGGTCGGGTGTCAGCGCGCGGGCCATCGCGTCGGAGGGCGGCGTGTGATGCACGGCGATCGGAGCCTCGTCGCCGATCGCACGCCCGGGCGGCGGTGCTGCACCGACAGCGAGCGGCGCCTCGGGTGAATCGCTTGGGATCTGCGCGAGCAGCAGGCCGATCAGCAACACGAGCGCGGCCACCGATGCGACCCTCAGCCGTGTCCCGAGATCACTCGATCGGAGCATCGCGCTTCCTATAGTATTCCGACCCGAGGAACGAGGGAATCGAATGACGACCGGCCCGCCGGATGAGCGAGGCACGCAGCCGGTAAAGAGCGCGGGGCCTTCCGACCCGCTCGTCGGTCGCGACCTCAAGGGCCGCTATCGGATCCTCGAACGGCTCGGCGCGGGCGGCATGGCCTCCGCCTATCTGGCGAGCGACCTGGAGCTGGGGCAGAAGGTCGTGATCAAGGTGCCGCGGGCCGACCTGGAGCAGGCGATCCTCGACCGCTTCCAGCGCGAGGTCGCTGCACAGGCCGAGCTCCAGCATCCGCACATCGTGCGCGTCCGAGGTCGCGGCAACGTCGAGGTGAACGGCCGCGAGCTGCCCTTCGTGGTGGCCGACTTCAAAGACGGCGGCCACCTCGGGCGGCGCTTGAAGGGAGGACGCCAGACGTTCGACGAGGTGGCGGCATGGCTGCTGCCGATCGGCCGGGCCCTCGACTTCAGCCACTCTCGAGGATGGATCCATCGGGACGTCAAGCCCGACAACATCCTCTTCGACGCCAACGGCTTCGTCTACCTCTCGGACTTCGGCATCGCGAAGCTGATCGAGTCGACGATCCGCACGCGCGGGCTCGACGCGGAAGACGCCAGCCGCGCGGCGCCGACGGAGCGGGGGTTCGTTTTCGGCACGCCCGGCTATATGCCGCCGGAGGCGATGCTCGGCGGGCACACTCCGGCGTACGACCAGTACAGCCTCGCCGTGGTCGTCGCGCAGGCGCTCTCGGGCGCGGCACCGAGACACGAGTCGACCCGCGCGGCGACCGAGGCGCTGTTGGCGAGCCTGCCGATGAAGGCGCCTCGGGCCGTGGTCCGCGCGCTGTCCGAGGAGCCGGAGAAGCGTTTCGCGTCGTGCGTGGAGTTCGCCGAGGCGCTGCGGATGGAGACGCGGGGTCGGACGCGGGGGCTGCCGCTCGCGGCGGCGGCCGGCCTCGGCGTGCTTGCGCTCGCCGTCGCCGGGGGGTGGCGCGTCCGGAACGGGAGCGACCAGGTGACGGCGGATGCGGAGGCGCCGGAGGGCGCCGGTCGGGAGTCGCAGGAAGCGGCAGACGTCGCGAAGCTCGGCTCAGCGCCGCGCGTCTTCGAGCTCGGCAGCTCTGCCGCGGAGCGGCGATCCGCGCTCGATCTCTGCGAGGACCATCTCGGCGACGACTGCGATCCGGACTGGTATGCGGACGAAGCGCGTCGAGAGGAGACTCTCGAGCCGTACGAGATCGACGCACGAGAGGTGACCATCGCCGAGTTCCGCGACTTCGCCGCCGCCCGGCCCGGGCTCTCGACGACCGCCGAGGAGCGCGGCGCGAGCTTCGTGATCGCCGGAGCCAACGTCCTCGAGGTGCCACAGCTCTCGTGGCGCAACCTGGACTGGAAGCCGGTCGACGACGAGCCGGTCGTGCACGTCAGCCGCTCCGATGCGGCCGCCTACTGTGCGTGGAAGCAGAAGCGCCTTCCGACGGCGGCCGAGTGGGAGGCGCTCGCGCGGGGCCAGGAGCGCAGGATCTTTCCGTGGGGCGACGAGTGGGACGCGAGCCGCGCGCGGTGGCGCGGCATCGACGAGCTCGACCGTCCGGCTCCGGTCGCCCGCTTCGACGTCGCTCCCGAGGGCTATTACGACCTCGCCGGCAACGTCTGGGAGTGGACGTCGAGCGAGAATGGAGACGGGCTGGCCGTGCTGAAGGGGGGATCCTGGGCGTCCCGGAGCCCTGCCGATCTTCGCGGCGCGATGCAGCTCGTCGCGAAGCCGACCTACACGGCCGAGGACGTCGGCTTCCGCTGCGCGCGCAGCACCGATGCCTGGCCCGATGCGCCGGCCGCACGCCGGGTCGGCGCGCTCAGCGAGCGGCGATGATCCGGATCGCGCTCGTCAGCCGAGTCGAAGGCGCGCCGTCCGATGCCGTCACCATCGGACCCGCCGGGCTGACGATCGGCCGCGCCGAGCAATGCGATCTACACCTCCCGGATCCGCGCGTCTCCGCGCAGCACGCGCGGCTCGAGTGGGAGGAGGGTCAGCTCGTCCTCGTCCACCTCAGCCGCACGAACTCGACCCGGGTGAACGGGCAGGTCGTCGAGGAGCGCTGCGGTGTGCGAGAGGGGGATCGGATCACTCTGGCCGAGACGGTCGAGCTCGAGGTCGTCGCAGCGGAGGCAAAGCCGGAGCAGCGGGCGAGTGGCGCGGAGACCCGAGACCTCTTCGTCGCGATCGTCGGGTCCGGCCCGGCGGGTCTGGCGACCGCGGTGCAGGCCGCCACGCGTGGCGTGCCGCACGTCTTGCTCGAGCGCCGGTCGCTCGCGAACACGATCGAGCGCTACCAGAAGGGGAAGCTCGTGATGGCCGAGCCGACGAGGCTCGGCCTCCAGTCCGGGTTGAAGGTCCGCTTCCAGCAGGCCAAGCGCGAGCAGGTGCTCGAGGACTGGAGCGAAGCCGTGCGGAGCTCGGGTGCCGTCGTCCGCGTGGGACCGGAGCACGAGCTCGTCCGGCTCGAGGGCGAGCGCGGCGCGTTCCGGCTGCACCTGAAGGGCGGTGACGCGATCTCGGCGACGCACGTCGTGATCGCGATCGGCGTGCAGGGGAACCTGCGGCGCTTCGGCGTCCCCGGCGACGACCTCCCCCACGTTTCGCATCAGCTCGACGACCCGGCCGAGTTCGAGGGACAGAAGATCGTCGTCGTCGGAGCGGGCGACGCCGGGATCGAGAACGCGCTGGCGCTGGCCGAGTACGACAACGAGGTCTCGCTCGTGAATCGGCGGGAGGAGTTCGACCGCGCAAAGGCGGCGAACCGTTCGGCGCTCGACGCAGAGGTCGCCGCGGGTCGGATCACGCTCTACCGGAACACGACGGTCGACCACTTCGAGGAGCGCGCGGTGTTCCTGAAGACGCCCGACGGCCTCGAGTGCGTCGAGGCCGATCTGGTGATCGGCAGGCTCGGCGCGATCCCCCCGCGCAAGTTCCTCGAAGTGATCGGGATCGCGCTCCCGTCGTCCTCGCCGGAAGCGGTGCCCATCGTATCGCAGACCTACGAGTCGAACGTACCCGGCGTGCACCTGGTCGGCGCCGTCGCGGGATATCCGCTGATCAAGAACTGCCTGAACCAGGGCTACGAGGTCATCGAGCACATCGCGGGGCACGCGGTCGTCCCGGCCGACGAGCCGGTTCTGGCCGACGTGCTCGCACCGCTCGGCCTTCCGGTGGCCGAGGCGATCGCGCGCATCCGAGCCACGGTGCCGCTCTTCGGCAGCCTGACGCCGATCCAGCTCCGGGAGTTCTTCTTCGACTCCAAGCTCCGGCGCGTCGCCAAGGGCGCGACGATCTACGAGCGGAACGACTTCGACAACACGCTGCTCGCGATCGTCGAGGGGTCGGTCCGCGTCACCGCGCCGAGGAGCCCCGAGGCGATCCGTCTGGAGCTCGACGAGGAGAGCCGCACGCGGCTGCTCGGGAACCGCAACGCCTTCGAGTACGGCCCCGGCGACTTCTTCGGCGAGATCGGGCTCCTGTCCGGCCGCCGCCGCGGAGAGACGGCGGTTGCCGTCACCGACTGCGTGCTGGTCGAATCCCCCCGGCTGGCGATGAACCGCCTGCTCAACTCGTCGCCGGAGGTGCGCAAGGCGATCGATGCCGCGTTTGCAGAGCATGCGCTCGAACGCCTGATGCCGGGCGTGACGGCCGAGAACCGGCGCGGTCTCGCCGCGCAGGCGGTGATGCGCACCTACGACCCCGACGAGTTCCTCTTCCGCGAGGGAGAGCCTGCCGACGGGCTCTACCTGATCCGCCGCGGCTCGGTGGCGCTCTCCCAGCGCCGCGACGGTCGCGAGGTCGTTCTCCAGTACCTGCTCGCCGGGAACCTGATCGGGGAGCGGGGTCTCGTGACCGGCAAGCGCAGCGCGAGCGCCCGGGCGAAGACGCTCGTCGAGGCGCTGTGGATCTACACCGAGTGCATCGACGAGCTCTTCTCCCGCGAGCCGAGCGCCAGGGAGTTCCTGCGCGCGCAGGTGGCGAAGCGGGTCGGCGCGTCGGCCGCTGCGGCCGCCGACGCGCACCGCGGCACGGTGATGTTCCTGATCGACCAGACCGGGGCGTACGAGGCGACCGATCTGTTGCTGATCGACGAGTCGCTCTGCATCCGCTGCAACAACTGCGAGAAGGCGTGCGCCGAGACCCACGGTGGGATCTCGCGCCTCGACCGCGAGGCCGGGCCCACCTATCAGAGCTCGAGCGGCGCGCAGCTGCACGTGCCGACGGCCTGCCAGCACTGCGAGAACCCGAAATGCATGGACGACTGCCCGCCGGACGCACTGCAGCGCGATCCGAACGGTGAGGTCTACGTTCGCGACAACTGCATCGGCTGTGGGGCGTGCGCACGCAACTGCCCCTACGGCGTGATCCAGATGGCGTCGCTCGAGCCTTATCGTCCAAAGGGCCTGCTCTGGAGGCTGTTGCTCGGGGAGCAGGCATCCACGCCTTCCGCGGGCGACGACAGCAAGAAGAAGGCGGTGAAGTGCGACCTGTGCATGGAGCTGCCGGACCCGCGCGGCGGACGGAAGAAGGCCGCGTGCGTGGCCTCCTGTCCCACCGGAGCGATCGTGCGGGCCGATCCTCGCCGGCTCGTCGACGAGATCCTGAGCCGGGCGTGAGAAGGGCTGGACGGGGAAGTCGTCTGCGAGAGATCACCGCGCACCTGCGTCGGATCCTCGTGTGCGGCGCGATCCTCGCCGTGGTGATCGTCGCCTTCGACCTCTGGCGGGGGCCGCGGCCCGACCGCGGTCTCGCGTTCGCGGCCGGCGTGCTGCTCGTGCTGCTCGGCACGTCCGGGGTCTGGGCGGGCCTTCGCCCCGCCGAGGCCGACGACCTGGCCTCGCCGTCGAGCTTCCTCGCCTACGACCGCTTCCGCTTCCTCTGGCTCGCGCTCGGGCTCTCGGCCCTCGCCGTCGGCTCCTACCTGCTCGACGCGCCGCCCGGCGGACGCAGTGGCGGCTCGTGGCTCGGCTACACACTCGGCTCGCTCGCCTTCGCGGCGATGCTCTGGCTGATGTGGTTCGGGGTCCGCAAGCGCAGCTACGCCTCGCGCGGCGCTCCGCTTCGCGCGTGGCTCTCGGCGCACGTCTACCTGGGTCTCGCGCTGCTCGTGGTGATGCCGCTGCACAGTGCCTTCGAGTTCGGGTGGAACGTCCACACCGGCGCGTTGGCGCTGGCCGTCCTGGCGATCGCGACCGGGATCGCTGGCATCGGGTTCTACAGCCAGGTTCCGAGTCCGATGACCCGCAACCGACCCGGACAGAAGCTCTCGGGACTCGTCGAGCAGGTCGCCGAGATCGACGCGCGCTGCCGGGCTTCGGCCGCGCGTCTGCCCGACACCCATGCGCAGGCCGTCGAAGACTCGATCCAGAGGACCCGGATCGGTGGCGGCCCGATCGCCCAGATCCGCGCGCGCGGCTCGACCGCGACGCGCGAGGCGATCGAGAGGCTCGAGACGTCGGCCGGCGCGCCGCTCACGCAGGAGGTCGAGCAGTGTCGCATCCAGACCCTCGAGCTGCTGGCGGTGAAGGAGCGCCTGTTGCAGCGGATCTCCCGCGATCTTCGCTACAAGGCCGCCCTCGATCTGTGGCTGCTGCTTCACGTGCCGCTGGCCTTCGCAGCCGTCGTCGCCGTCTCGGTGCACGTCTTCGTCGTCTTCTACTACCGGTGACCGGAAGCTCGTGCGCGCACTCCTGACCCACGTCGTCGTCCGTCGCTCCGGCAACGTCGCCCGCCGCGCGATGGAGATCGAGTGCGAGTCGATCCGCATCGGCCGGGACCTCGCGAACGAGATCCCGCTCACGGGGCTCTCGGTTGCATTGCACCACGCCGAGATCGTCCAGCGGACCGACGCCGTCTATCTCGTGCCGCGGCCGCCCGAGAGCGTCCTTCTCGGCGGGCGACGCATCGATGGAGACGTCCGCCTCGCCGCGGGCGACGTGCTGAGGATCGGCGGACACGAGCTTCGCGTCCTCGACTTCGAGGGGGAGTTCGACGTCTCGCTCGAGGTGGAGCGGGTCGAGACGCCCGAGGACGAGATCGAGGGCCTCGCGCGCCGAACGAAGATCGAGATCGAGGGCGGAATCTGGACGCGCCGGAAGGGATCGTGGCTCGCCGTC
>CAZQYK010000607.1:0-10094 GCA_964597285.1 uncultured Spirochaetales bacterium | reverse complement strand
TGGACGTCGACGACGTGCTCGGCTACGCGGCCACGTGGCACGCGCAGGGCCGCGGCGTCGCGCTCGCGACGGTCGTCTCGACGTGGGGCTCCGCGCCGCGCCCGACCGGCAGCCAGCTCGTCGTCAACGACGCCGGCGAGTTCCTCGGCTCGGTGTCCGGCGGCTGCGTCGAGAGCGCGGTGATCGAGGAGGCGCGCGCGGTGATCGCCGAGGGCGGCGTGCGGCGGCTGCGCTTCGGCGTCACGAACGAGATGGCCTGGGAGGTGGGCCTCGCGTGCGGCGGCGACATCGAGATCTTCGTCGAGCGGATCGAAGGATGACGCGCGCGCTGCTCGACGCGCTGCTCGCCGCGCGCCGCGCGAAGCGGCCGCTCGCGGTCGCCACCGACCTCGAGAGCGGCGCGCAGTGGGCGATCGACCCCGCCGACGCGCTACCCGACGGCCTTCCGCCCGAGCTCGAGGGCGCCGCGCGCGAGGCGCTGCGCAGCGACCGCGCCGCGACGCTCGAGGCCGGCGGCCGCGCGCTCTTCGTCAACCCCTTCAACCCGCCGCTGCGGCTCGTGCTCGTCGGCGCGGTGCACATCGCGCAGCCGCTCGCGCGCGCGGCCGCACTCGCCGGCTTCGTGGTCACGGTCGTCGACCCGCGCCGCGCGTTCGGCGCGACGCTGCGCTTCCCCGGCGTCGAGCTCGTCGCGAAGTGGCCCGGCGAGGGCCTCGCCGAGCTCGCGCCCGATGCGCGCACCGCCGTCGTGACGCTCACGCACGACCCGAAGCTCGACGACGCGGCGCTCGCGGTGGCGCTGCGCTCGAGCGCGTTCTACGTCGGCTCGCTCGGCAGCCGCAAGACCCACGCGAAGCGGGTCGACCGGCTGCGCGCGGCGGGATTCGAGGCCGCGGAGATCGCGCGCATCCGCGGCCCGGTGGGCCTCGCGATCGGCGCGCGCACCCCCGCCGAGATCGCGATCTCGATCCTCGCCGACGTGATCGCGCACCTGCGCCAGGCGGCGTGACCCAGGCGACCGGCGCCGCGCCGCGCGTCGCCGCGCTGGTGCTCGCCGCGGGCCACTCGACGCGGATGGGCGGCGCGAACAAGCTGCTCGCCCGGGTCGACGGCGCGCCGGTCGTCGCGCGCGCGGTCGACGCGGCGCTCGCGTCGCGCGCCGAGCCGGTCGTCGTCGTCACCGGCCACGAGGCCGAGCGGGTCGCGCGCGCGCTCGGCGCGCGCCGCGTGCGGCTCGTCCACAACGCCGACCACGCGAAAGGGCTCAGCGCGTCGCTGCGCGCGGGCCTCGACGCGTTGAGCGACTCCGTCGACGGAGCGCTCGTCTGCCTCGGCGACATGCCGTGGGTGACGGCCGCGCACCTCGACGCGCTCGTCGCGGTGTTCGCGCGGCGCGCGCCCGAAGGGCCGCCGATCTGCGTGCCGGTATTCGACGGCGAGCGCGGCAACCCGGTGCTGTGGCCGGCGCGCCACTTCGACGCGCTGCGCGCGGTCGAAGGCGACACCGGCGGCCGCGACCTGCTGCACCTCCACGCGAGCGAAGTGCGGCAGGTGCCGGTGCCCGACGACGGCGTGCGCCGCGACGTCGACGTCCCGACCGATCTGCCCTGATTCCGAGGAGGAAGACGATGCCCACCCACCCGAAGCTCTCCGCGCTCGCCGCCGCCGCCGCGCTCGCGCTGCTCGCGGCCGCCGCGCCCGTCACCGCCGACGACGGCCCGCCGCTCGAGACGCCGCAGGCCGACCTCGAGCGCGCGGTGCGCTGCCCGGTGTCGTTCTCGGGCCCGCACGAGCCGGTGCTGCTCGTGCACGGCACGGCCGGCAAGCCCGAGGACCACTGGGCGCTCAACTGGCAGAAGGCGCTCCCCGAGCAGGGCTTCGACGTCTGCACGGTGCGCCTGCCGGCGCTCGCGCTCGACGACATCCAGGTCGCCACCGAGTACGTCGTGCACGCGGTGCGCGTGATCGCCGCGGCGTCCGGCAAGCCGGTCGACGTCGTCGGCTACAGCCAGGGCGGGCTCGAGCCGCGCTGGGCGATCAAGTTCTGGCCCGACGTGCGCGCGGCGATCGACGACCTCGTCACGCTCGCGTCGCCGCACCACGGCGCGCTCTCGGCCGACGGCCTGTGCGTCGCCGGCTCGTGCGAGGAGGCCGCGTGGCAGATGAACCAGGGCTCCGCGTTCCTCACCGCGCTGAACGCCGGCGACGAGACGCCCGGCGGGGTCGACTACACGAGCATCTACAGCCTGAACGACGAGCTCGTGCAGCCGGTGCTGCCGGTGGCCACCGCGGTGCTCGACGGCGCGACGAACGTGCTCGTGCAGGACGTCTGCCCCGGCCGCCCGGTCGCGCACGGGGCCGAGCCGGTCGACGCGGTGGTCTTCGCGCTCGCGCTCGACGCGCTGACGAACCCCGGGCCCGTCGACCCGGCGCGCGTCGACCCCGCCGTCTGCAACGAGCTCTACCTCGCCGGCATGAGCCAGGCCGACGGCCTGCTCGCGCAGGAGGTGGTCTACGCGAACGGCTTCTCGGCGGTCGCGCTCGACGGCGAGGAGGTGACGGCGGAGCCGGAGCTCAAGTGGTACGCGCTGTCCGAGCCGTCGCAGGCGGTCGCGCTCGTCGCGGCGACGCTGCTGCTGCAGCGGCTCGGGCGGCGGCGCGCCGCGGCGCGCGGTTAGGCGAGCCTACGAGAGCACGACCGCCGGATCGGCGACGTGCCGCGCGACGAGCGACCAGAAGCCGACGCGGCCGGCGCCGTAGCGCACGAGGTCGGCCTGCGCGAAGCGCGCCGCGGCAGCGGAGATCGGCTTCGGGTTCTGCACCTTCATGTGCGCCTCGGCGACGCGCTCCATGTGCACGAAGCTCCCGACCGCCTCGTCGACGCGCCCGCCCACCGTCAGCAGGCCGTGGTTGCGCAGGATGATCGCGCGCTTGTCGCCGAGCGCGTCGGCGATGCGCTTGCCGGCGTCGACGCTCTGCACCTGCACCTCTTCGTCGTCGAAGATCGCGTGGTCCTCGAAGAAGATGCACGACTCCTGGGTGATCGGCTCGATCGGTCGCACCTCGGCCGAGAAGGGCGTTCCCCAGCCGGTGTGCACGTGGCACGCGCTCACCGCGTCGGGCCGCGCCGCGAGGATCGGATGGTGGATGTAGTAGGCCGCGACGTTGATGATGCCCTCGCCGTCGGCGAGCTTCCCGTCGGGGCCGACGAGCACGAGGTCGCGCACGCGCGCCTGGTGATACGACACGCCGAAGCGCAGCATCCAGAAGCAGTCGGTGCGCTCCGGGTCGCGCGCGCTGATGTGGCCGTCGCCGAGGTCGCCCCAGCGCTGCGCGGCCAGCAGGCGGTAGCCGAGCGCCACCTGGCGCTTGCGCTCCGCGCGGATCTCGTTCGGCTTCTCGGGGTCGCGGCCGAGCAGGTCCGTCGGCTCCATCGGGGGTCCTCCGGTTTCGCGCTAGTCGCCGGCGTCGCCGCGCAGCGCGTCGAGCTCGGACTTGCGGAAGATCGCGCTCACCGGCACACCGGGCGCCGCGGCGCGGATCGCGTCCATGCCGCCCTCCTCGCGGTCGACGAGCACGGCCACGTGCGCGATCTCGAGCCCCTCCTCGCGGCAGCGCTCGATCGCCTGGATCACCGAGCTGCCGCTCGTCGCGACGTCGTCGACCACCGCGACCGGCGCCGCCGGGCAGCCCTCGATCCACTTGCGCGTGCCGTGCGACTTGCGGTCCTTGCGCACGCTGAACATGTCGAGGGCCGGGCCCTCGTCGAGCGAGCGGTAGGCGACGGCCTGCGCGATCGGGTCGGCGCCGGCGGTGAGCCCGCCGACCGACGCCGGGGCCGCCCCGTCGGCGCGGAATGCGCGCAGGAAGGCCGAGCCGATCAGCGGCATCGCCTCGGCGCAGCAGGTGGTGAGCTTGCAGTCGAAGTAGAAGCGGCTGCGGCGCCCCGACGCGAGCACGAAGTCGCCCTCGACGTAGGAGCGCTCGACGAGGAGCTTCGCGAGCGGGCGGTCGGCCGGGTCCATCGCGGGCCAGAGTACGCGGGGAGGCGGAGGGGTTCAACGCCGGCGCCTTCCGCGCTAGCGGCGCGCGGCGAAGCGGGGTATTCCGTCGCATCGATGCCGCCGTTCCGACGCCGCGCCCCGTTCCCCGGAGCGGCGCTGCTCGCGGCCGCGGCGCTCGCCGCCTGCGCCGGCCCGACGCCGACGCTGCCCGCGTGGACCGCGCCCGAGGTGCGCGTCGACGGCGCCTACGGCGACTGGGACGGCCGCTTCACGCGCATCCACGGCAAGTACAACGTCGGCCTCGCCGTCGCGCGCGACGCCACGGACCTCTACCTCTGCCTCGTCACGCGCGAGCTGCGCGTGCAGTCGCTGCTCGAGAAGGCCGGCTTCACGATCTGGTTCGACCCGGCCGGCGGCCGCACCGAGCGCCTCGGCGTGCGCGTGACCCCGCGCGAGGCCGAGGGCGAGGAGCCGATCTCGCCGCGCGTCGAGATCGTCTTCGACGGCGCCGAGTACGGCTACCAGCTCGCCGACGCCACCGCCGGCGGCCCGCTCGAGCTCAAGGCTGCGCGCCACGCAGACGTCCTCGTCTACGAGCTGCGCGCGACCCTCGCCGGCCCGATGACCGGCCGGCCCGAAGACGCCGCACGCGCGACGCTCGTGCCCGGCGCGACGCTAGGCGTCGGGCTCGTCACCGAAGAGCTCCCGCCGCCCGAGCCGCCGCCGGGGGCGGATCCGCGTGTGAAGATCCCGGGCATCGACGCGGTGGAGGCGTGGGTGGTGGTGGCGATGAACGGCGGCGGCCGCTAGGCGGCGAGCAGCCGCCCGATCTCCTTGCGGTCGACACCCAGCGCGAGCAGTGCGCGGATCAGCATCTCGAGGCTCGCATCCGACTGCTCGATCCGCGCCACGCGCGGCTGGGTCGATCCCATCCGCTCCGCGAGGTCGCGCTGCGTGATCCGCCGCGCACTGCGCCGCTCGCGCACCCGCTCCGCGAGCCGAACCCGCATCTCGACGATCGCCGCCTCGGCCTCGGTCAGCCCGAGCAGCTCCCGAACCGACCCCTGCCGCCAGTTGGCGGGGAGCTTGCGCGGGGACTTCTTCCGTCTAGCCATGGTCGGCCATCGACAGGATATATCTTTTTGGGAATATCTCAAGATCGGGGCGCCACCGCAGAGCCTCCTCTTCGCCTGAGGGTCGTGCGCGGGGAGAATGCGTCGAATCGCGGCCGAGAGCGGCGGCGGCCGCTAGGCCAGGTCGAACAGCAGCAGCTGGCTCAGCTCGCAGGCGGTGAGCTCGTCCGGCGCGGCGGCTCCGTCGCCGGCGCGACCGCGAGCGTACGGCGCACCCACCCCCCTCACACCGGCCACGGCCCGAGGAGCAGCAGGCTCAGCATCTGGATGGCGATGTAGAGCGGGAACGGGAGCGCGCACACCGCGACGGCGCGCGCGGTGCCCTCGTAGTCGAGGGCCTGGCGCACGGCGACGACCATCGCCGCGCACATCCACAGCGCGCACAGCGCGAAGAGCGGCGCCGCGAGCGCCGGCACCACCGCGAAGATGCGCAGCACGCCCGGCGCGCTGGCGAAGCCGATCGTCCGCAGCAGCTCGCCGCGGTCGGCGCGCGTGTGCGGGCCGGGCAGCAGGCGGGTGCCGATCCACCAGGTGACGACGGCCCACAGGTACCAGCCCGCGAGCTGCGCCAGCGTGTGCCAGAGCACGCCGGCCGCTCCGTGGTTCGCGATGCCGCCGACGCCCGCCGCGACCGCCGCGAGCACGACGACGCACGCCGCCTGCCCGGTGGCGCCTGCGTCGGCCTCGACCTCCTCGTAGCGGTCCACCTCGAGCAGCGCCGCACCGACGACGCGCCGCACGAAGGAGGTCCGCACCGGTCCGTTCTCGCTCACGGTCGCCATGCTCCCCCCGAGTCCACCCAGCGCCGGCAACGCTCCAGCGTGCCCGGAACCGCGCGGCGCGAGGCGTAGTCCTGGAGCCAGCCGGGCAGACCCGGTCCGAGGTCGATGCGCGTCGCGAAGCGCCCGAGCGTCCGCGCCTCGCCGAGCGGCAGCAGCTCCCAGGATCCTTCCACCACGTCGAACGAGCTCTCGCGCTCCGGGTCGAGCGCCCACTGCACGCGGCCGTGCTCCGCGTCCCATGCGAAGCGGAGGTGATAGTCGAAGGTCATGAACATCATCTTCATCTCGAAGCGGTGGACGCTCTCGGCCTCTTCGGAGAGAACGGTCTCGATCCGCGACAGGTCCGGCTGCCACTCCGTCTGCCGGTGCGCCTGCACGAGCAGCTCGTGGGCGCGCTCCACCGGCACGTCGAAGATCACGAGTGCGCGTATCGTCCCGCCGTAGACCTCCCCGCCCTCGCCGAAGTCCTGCGTCAGCGCCACCCGGTCGCGCTCGAGGCGGGCCGCGACCGCCGCGGGGAGGGCGCGGAGGAGGGATTCGCCCTCGGCGGCCGGACCCGAAGCGCCGGGCTGCGACGCCGCCGGCTGCGTGCCCGCGAGCGCGCACAGCAGCGACAGCGCCAGATGCCGGCGGGCCGTCCGCATGGACACGGGCGGCATTGTGCCATGCGCCGGCTGCCACCGGTGGAGAAGGATTCCCTGCAGCCGCTAGGCCAGGTCGAAGAGGAGCAGCTCGCTCGGCTCTCGCGCGGTGAGCTCGATCGCGGGCTCGTCCGACACCGCGACGCCGTCGCCGGCGCGCAGCTCGGTGGCGTTCAGCGCGGCGGCGCCCGACACCATCTGCACCCACGCGTGGCGCCCGCCTTCGAGCCGGTGCGCCACGCGCTCGCCGGGCTCGAGGAGCGCGTCGTAGAGCGCCACGTCCTGGTGCACCTCGAGCGAGGCGTCGGCGCCGTCGCGCGACGCCAGGAGGCGCAGCCGGCCGCGGCGCTCTTCGGGCGGAAACGCGCGCTGCGCGTAGGCCGGCGCGAGGCCGCGCGCGTCGGGCAGCAGCCAGATCTGGAGCAGGTGCACCGGCTCGCTCGCCGATGCGTTGAACTCGCTGTGCGTCACGCCGGTGCCGGCGCGCAGCCGCTGGAGCTCGCCCGGGCGGATCACCGAGCCGTTGCCGAGGCTGTCGCCGTGCTCGAGCGCGCCGGCGATCACCCAGGTCAGGATCTCCATGTCGCGGTGCGAGTGCCGCCCGAAGCCCTGCCCCGGCGCGATGTGGTCCTCGTTGATCACGCGCAGCGCGCGAAAGCCCATGTGCCGCGGGTCGTGATAGTCCGCGAACGAGAAAGTGTGCCGGCTGTCGAGCCAGCCGTGCTGAGCGTGACCGCGTTCGGAGGACGGGCGGACGGTGATCATGGCGGGGGACCCCTATTCTGCGGAGCTTCACGAGAGTCCGGACTATTGAGACTTCGGCTTCAGATCTCAATAAGAGCGCTGCAGCCCCCGCGACGCAGCTCCGAGCCGGAGAGGCCGAGCTCAGTAAGAACATCATTTTGACGATAATAGTCTTTATGGTAACTTTCCCTGGGAGCCCTTCTGGGAGGACGGATGGCCCGTGATGCCTCCATCGCCGCCAACGTCGCGCGGCTGCGGCTGGATCGGCAGCTGACCCAGGAGGAGCTGGCCGCGAAGGCGGGCCTCTCGCGGGTTGCACTGGGCAAGATCGAGCGCGGGGCCGTCGTGCCACGCGCCCAGACACTTGCCGACCTGGCGAAGGCCCTCGGGGTCTCGGTCGGCGAGGTCGTGACCCCGGTCCGGCCGCTCGAGACCGTCCGGTTCCGGGCACATGCACGGGTCCACTCCCGGGAGCAGATCCTGGCCGAGGTCGCGAAGTGGCTCGAGGCCTACGCGGCGCTCGAGACCGACCTCGGCGAGACCCGCCGCTTCCGCTTCGCGGCTGATCCCGACGCCGTCCCTCGCGGCGATCCCGTCGAGGCCGCGCGGGCGGCCCGCGAGGCCGTCGAACTCGGGCCCGAAGAGCCCGTTCGCGACATCTGTGGGCTGCTCGAGGAGAACGGGGTCAAGCTCCTGCTGCTCGAGAAGAAGAGCGATTCGTTCTTCGGTCTCAGTGTCGGCGAGGGGGACGGCGGACCGGCCGTCGTCGTCAACACCTGGGACCGGATCTCGGTGGAGCGCTGGATCTTCACCGCGGCGCACGAGCTCGGCCACCTGCTGCTCCACCCCGCAGAGTACCAGCGCGACGCCACCGACCTGCCGCTGGCTGCGGAGCGGGAGGCCGATCTCTTCGCCAGCCAGTTCCTGATGCCCGAGGCTGCCTTCTCCAAGGAATGGGACGAGACACGAGGCCACCCGTTGCTCGTGCGCGTCCTGAAGGTCAAGCGCATCTTCCGCGCGAGCTACAAGACCGTCCTCCATCGCCTGGTCGAGTCGGAGCGGGAGACCCAGGAGATCTGGCGCGACTTCCAGGTCCAGCACCGCAGCCACTTCGGGAAGACCCTCCGCAAGACCGAGGAGCCGAAGGCCCTCGAGAGGGGCGAGTTCGCCTGGAACTGGAATCGCGCGGGTGAGCCCGAAGGCCTCTCCGAGCACGACTTCGTCGAAGATCGCCTCTCGCGGCTCGTGCGGCAGGCAGTCGAGCAGGAGCACATCTCGCTCGGGCGCGCCGCCGAGATCCTGGGGCTCACCCGCGAAGAGATGAGGAAGCAGGCGCGTGAGTGGGCGGGGTAGATGCCGGCGGTGCGAACCGTCCTGCTCGCCGACGCGGACGTGCTCATCGACTACCGCGAGTCGGAGTTCGGGATTCTCCAGCTCGTCGTGGAGCACATTGGACGCGTGGCCGTTCTCGAGCCCGTGCTCGGCGAGGTTCGCGGCGTGACGGCGGCGCAGTGTGCGCGCCTCGGGGTCGAGGTGATGGAAGTCGAGACGGAGCGGATGCTCCAGGCCGTGGAGATCGAGTCGACCGTGTCGTTCAACGACCGGCTCTGCCTGGTCGTCTGTCGCGAGGAGGGCTGGACCTGCGTCACCAATGACGGCGCGCTCCGGCGCCTCTGCGAGCGTCACCGGGTCGACACGAAGTTCGGCCTCGGCCTGATGGCGGACCTGGTCGCCGCCGGGGCTCTCACCCGACGCCGTGCCCTCGCCATTGCGCGCCGGGTCCAGGAGACGAATCCGCTCCACATCAACGAGCGCGTGATCGAGCGCTTCACCGCGGCGCTTTCGAAGATGGCAGGAGATGAGTAGTGCGCCTCCAAGATGACCAGCTCCTCCTCTCCGCGTCCGACCTCTCCGCGCATCTCGGCTGCCAGCATCGCACCCAGCTCGACCGCCGTGCGGCGATCGGGCAGCTCGAGGCGCCGCCGCCGGACCCGATGCTGGCGGTGCTCCAGGTGCGCGGCCTGGCGCACGAGAAGGCGTACGTCGAGCACCTCGAGGGGGAGCGATCGATCCGCCGCGTCGATCTGAGGGACACACGTCTCGACGCGGAAGGGATGAAGGCGACGCGGCGCGCGATGGAATCCGGCGTCGACGTCATCACGCAGGCGCCGCTCGTGGAAGGCCGCTTCCGCGGCATCGCCGACGTTCTGCTTCGAGTCGCCAGGCCTTCTCCGTCACTCGGCGACGGGTCGTACGTCGTCGTGGACACGAAGCTCGCCACCGAGACGCGCGCGGGCACCGTGCTTCAGCTCTGTCTCTACACCCGGATCGTCGGAGAGATCCAGGGTCTCCTTCCCGAAGAGTTCTGGGTCGTTTCTCCCGGCGGTCTGGAGAGCCCCGAGAAGTTTCGTACCACCGACTACCTCGCCTTCGCTCGACGCATCGAGCGCCAGCTCGCCGAGGCGGTCGACGGTGCCCTGCCCGACGAGCCGGTCGCTCCAGAGCCCGTCAACGAGTGCGACATCTGCCGCTGGTGGGGCCGCTGTGACAAGCGGCGCCGCGCCGCAGATCACCTCTCTTTCGTCGCCGGCATCAGCCGCCTCCAACGACGCGAGCTCGAGCGGGTGGGCGTGGGCACCCTCACCAATCTGGCCGGAGCGGCGCTCCCCTTCGATCCCGCACCGCAGCGCGGCTCCACAGAGAGCTACGAGCGAGTCCACCACCAGGCGCGGGTACAGCGCGACTCGATCGGCAAGACGCCAGTCGTCGAGTTCCTCCCGGACCCCGAGC
>CAZQYK010000606.1:0-2846 GCA_964597285.1 uncultured Spirochaetales bacterium | reverse complement strand
GGCGAGCGCGACGCGCGCCGGAAGCGTCAGCCGCAGGCAGTCGGGCAGCGACACCAGCAGGTGATCGCCCTCCCAGCGCAGGCGCAGCGGCCCGGCGACGCGCCCGCCGCCGAACGGGCCCGGCTCGGCGGCGCGCGCGTCGAGCGCGAGCTCGAGCGCGAGCGGTCCGCCGGCGGTGAGCGGCTCGAGGTCGCCGGCGATCTCGAGCGAGACGTCGACGCGGCTCGGCCAGCGCGGGTTGGGCGCTGCGCCCCACGCGGCGAGCAGCGCGCGATCGGCGGCGAGCTCGACGCGCGCGCGTGCGGCGCCGCCCGGCTCGAGCCGCGCGTCGAGCGCGCCGCGGCTCGCGTCCGGCCCGGTCCACTCGAGCTCGGCCGCGCCCGACGGCCGCGCCGCGAGCGACAGGTCGGCGCGCGCGCGGAGGTCGACTGGCCCCGCGGGTGTCTCGATCGCGATCCGCGCGTCGCGCGCGGCGATCCGGCCGAGCGGGAGCGCGGCGCCGCCGGCCGCGCCGCCGTCGCGCAGCGACGCGAGCCACGGGTCGAGCGCGCCGAACGACCAGCCGGCGTCGCCGACGCGCGCGCGCAGCGCCAGCCCGTCGATCTCCGCCGACGCCGCGCGACGCGCGAGAGCGTCGCGCCAGGTCCAGCGCAGCTCGACCCGCTCCGCCGCGAGATCCCCCGAAGCGAGGCGAATCCCGTAGAGTTGCAGCCGACCCCAGGAGATCTCCCGGACCTCGAACGCGAGCGGCGGAACCCGCGCCGAGCGCAGCGCCGCATCGATCGCCCAGGCCGCGAGCGGCCGCGCCGCAAGGACCGCCGCCGCCGCCAGCAACCCGAGAACCACCGCCGCGAGCGCCAGGAAAGCCGCGAACCTCTTCCCAGCACGGCCCATTGATAGGATGCTACACGCCCGTCCTCCGAGACCGGTAGGTGGAATGCGCCGAACGCACTCGTTGCTCGTCTGCACCGCCGCGCTGCTGATCGCTCCGGCCTCGGCCCCCGCGACGCCGCGCGCGCTGCTGATCGGCATCAACGACTACATCGAGGTGCCCGACCTCAACGGCGCGATCAACGACGTCGAGCTGATGCGCGAGGTGCTGACGTCGCGCTTCGGCTTCGCGGCCGAGGACATCGAGACCCTCACGAACCGGCAGGCCACGCGCGAGGGAATCCTCGCCGCGTTCGACCGGCTCGCGAGGCGCGTCGAGCCCGGCGACCTGGTCTACATCCACTACTCGGGCCACGGCTCGCAGACCACCGACCTCGACGGCGACGAGGAGGACGGGCGCGACGAGACGCTCGTACCCCACGACGGGCGCACCAAGGGCGTCCCCGACATCACCGACGACGAGCTCGGCGACAAGCTCGACGCGATCCGCGGTCGCGCAGTCATCGTCGTGCTCGACTCGTGCCACGCCGGCACCGCGACGCGCAGCCTCGGCGCGCTCAGCGACGCGACCGACCTGCTCGGCGGGCTGCGGCCGCGCTACCTGCCGCCCGACGACCGCACCGAGCTCTACCGCGCGCTGCGCCGCGACGGCGGCACGCGCGTGCGCGCCGTGGTGCCGCTCGTGTCGAGCGGACACGTGCTGCTGACCGGCGCCGCGCACGACGAAGAGGCGCTCGACGGCCCGGTCGACGGCAGAGCGCACGGCCTGTTCAGCTACGCGCTCGGCAAGAGCCTGTCGCGCGCGGCGCCCGACGCGTCGGCGCGCGAGGTGTTCGACGGGATCCGCCAGGATCTCGAGCGGATCCGGGCGCAGCTCGCGCTGCGACAGATGCCCGCCCCCCAGCTCGAGGCGACCACGGCGGACATCGAGCGGCCGCTCTTCACGCCGCCGACGACGGCGGCTCCGGCGCCGGCGGGTGGCGACGCGGCGCCGGTGCGGCTCGCGTGGATCGAGGCCGAGCCGCTCGGCGGCGGCCGCGTGCGGCTGCGGCGCGGCGCGGCGCTCGGCGCCGGGCGCGGCTCGCTGTGGGCGCTCTACCCGCCCGGCGAGCGCGCGTTCCCGCCCGGCGGCGCGCTCGCCGAGGCCGAGGTGACGGCGATCGACGGCGCCGACGCGACGGCGCGCCTGGCGCCGGACGACGCAAAGGTGCCAGCCGGCGCGCGCGCGGTGGCGCTCGCGCCGCCGCCGGCGGCGGCGGAGCTGCCGGTCGCGCTCGTCGACGGCGACGCGAAGCGCGCCGACGCACTGCGGGCCGCGCTGCTCGCGCGCCTCGAGGAGCTGCGCTTCGTCGGCGCCGGCGAGTTCGCGCGCTTCGTCGTGCGCTGTCGCGAGCGGCGCTGCGCGGTGACCAGCGCCGACGGGCTCTTCGAGGTCGCCGACCTGGACGCCGGCGACGTCGACGCGCTCGCCGATCGGCTCGTGAACCTCTTCGCGCGCTCGCTGACCGCGACCGAGCTGCTCGCGCTCGACAACCCGTCCGCGTCGCTCGAGCTCGAGCTCGGCGTCGTCGCGGCGCCGCCGGCGGCGGCGCGGCCCGGCGACGAGCGCGGCATGCTCGTCGCGCCGGCGTCCGACAGCCCGGTCTTCCGCGTGCGGCGCCCGGGCGAGCCGCGCACGGCGCAGAACAGCCTCCAGCTGCGCGCGCGCGCGAGCGCCGACTGCACGCTGACCGTCGTCGACGTCGACTCGAGCGGCCGCGTGCAGGTGATCTTCCCGAACGCGCTCTCCGAGAAGAAGGGCTACCACCCGGGCGGCGCGCTGCGCGCCGGCGAGGAGGTGCTGATCCCGGACTCGCTCGCGTCGGGCAACCGCGCCGGCTTCCACATCGACTACGCGCCGCCGGCCGGCACCGACACGGTGCGCGCGTTCTGCACGCGCGACCCGCGCGCGGCGT
>CAZQYK010000605.1:0-11505 GCA_964597285.1 uncultured Spirochaetales bacterium | reverse complement strand
AGCGCCTCGCCGGCCGCCTTCGCGCTGCCGCCGAGCAGCTCCTCCCACTGCGTGCGGGCGCGCGCCTCGCTGCGCGCCGACAGGCGCAGCCCGAGCAGCCGCACCGGCTCGGCCGCGGCGCCGGCGGTCTCCGGGAAGGCGGGCCGCTCGAAGCCGCCGGCCGGGTCGAGCTCGGGGTGCGACTCGGCGAGCTGCACGACGATGCCCTGCGCCTGCTTCGGGTGCAGGAAGGCCTCGATCCAGCCGGGCCAGGCGTCGTCGAAGCCGACCGGCTCGTAGCCGAGCCCGCGCGCGCGCTCGAGCTCGGCGCGGATGTCGGCGACCTTGAAGGTCACGTGGTGCGGGCCGACGCCGCGCGCGGCGAGGAAGCGGTGCAGGAAGCCGTCGGGCGGGCCGTCGGGCACGAGGATCTCGATCGCGCCGCCGCCGGCGAACTCCCACTGCCAGAAGAGGAAGCCCCCGCCCGGGCCCGAATCGCGCTCGCGTCCGCCGAGCTGCGTGGCGACGAGCGGCACCACCGCCGCGACGTCGTGCACGCCGAACGCCACGTGATCGAGCTTCACCCGCGTCACGGCGGCCAACGGTAGCCGCCCGGCGGCGGCCGGCGCGAGGCTGGGGCGCCGCGCGCTTCGGCGGTATGTTCCGCGGCGCCGAATCCCCCCGGAGAGCCGAACGCGCGCGCCGCCGCGGCCCGCGCGAGCGCCGGTCACGGCGAGTCACGATGAGAGGGGGGAGCGATGGCGGGAAGCGCACCGCGCGAGCACTGGTCGAGCCGCACCGGCTTCGTGCTGGCGGCGGTCGGCTCGGCGGTCGGCCTCGGCAACATGTGGCGCTTCTCGTACCTCGCGTCGGAGCACGGCGGCGCCGCGTTCGTGATCCTCTACGTCGCGCTGACCGTCGCGATCGGCATCCCGCTGCTGCTCGCCGAGCTCGTGATCGGGCGCGGCGCGCAGCAGAGCCCGATCCGCGCGCTCGCGCACTTCGGCGGCCGCGGCTGGACCTGGCTCGGCGGCGTCTTCGTCGCCGCCGGCTTCCTGATCCTCTCGTACTACAGCGTGATCGCCGGCTGGACGGTGCGCTACGCGTGGATCGTGCTGACGCAGGGCTTCGGCGCCGGCGTCGCCGACCGCTTCGGCGACATCTCCGAGGGCGCCGACGCGTTCGCGTTCCACGTGCTCTTCATGCTCGTGACGATCGGCATCGTCGGCGGCGGCGTGAAGGCGGGGATCGAGCGCACCTCGGTCGTGCTGATGCCGCTGCTCTTCGCGATCGTCGCGGGGCTCGCGATCTACGCCGCGACGCTCGACGGCGCCGGCCCGGGCTACGCCTACTACCTCTCCGCCGACTTCTCGAAGCTGTTCCACCTCGGCGTGCTCAAGGACGCCGCCGGCCAGGCCTTCTTCAGCCTGAGCCTCGGCATGGGCGCGATGCTCACCTACGCGAGCTACCTCGGCCGCGACCAGCACCTGCCGAGCGAGTCGGCCGTGATCGCCGGCGCCGACCTCGCGGTGGCCTTCGTCGCCGGGCTCGTCGTGTTCCCGCTGATCTTCGCGCTCGGCCTCTCCGAGAAGGTGGGCGACAGCACCGTCGGGGCGCTCTTCATCACGCTGCCGCAGACCTTCGCCGAGATGGGTGCGGTCGGGCGCGTCGTGGGCACGGTGTTCTTCGCCGCGCTCCTCGTCGGCGCGCTGACGTCGGCGATGTCGCTGCTCGAGGTGGTCGTGTCGTCGGCGATCGACGGCCTCGGCTGGTCGCGCGCGCGCGCCGCGTGGATCGCCGGCCTCGCGATCACAGCGCTCGGCGGCTTCTCGGCCTACAGCACCGACGTGCTCGGCGTCGCCGACCAGATCGCGAACAACGTGCTGCTGCTCGGCGGCGGTCTCGCGCTGTGCATCTTCGTCGGCTGGGTGATGCGCGACCCGATCGGCGAGGCGAGCGCCGGCGCCGAAGGCGTCGCGTGGTTCCCGGTGTGGCGCGCGCTGCTGCGCTTCGTCGCGCCGGCGCTGCTCGTGTTCGTGCTGCTCCAGGCGATTCCGGACACGCTCCGTGCGATCGCGGGGCTGTTCTCCTAGTCGAGCGATTCGGGCAGTGCGAACGCGACGAGGTGGTCGCCGCTGCGGCTGCCCATCTGCGCGTGGCCGCCGGCGGCGATCACGACGAACTGCCGCCCGCCGTCGCGCACGCGGTAGGTCATCGGCGTCGCCTGGCCGCCGGCCGGAAGCCGCCCGCGCCACAGCTCTTCGCCGGTCTCGACGTCGAACGCGCGCAGATAGTCGTCGAGCGCGGCGCCGACGAACACGAGCCCGCCCGCGGTCGCGAGCGGGCCGCCCATGTTCGGCGTTCCCCAGCGCAGCGGGATCGGCAGCGGCGCGAGGTCGCGCGTCGTGCCGAGCGGCACCTCCCAGCGCAGCTCGCGCCGCCCGAGGTCGAGCGCCGCGATCGCGCCCCACGGCGGCGCATTGCACGGGACGCCGAGCGGCGACACCAGCACGCCGAGGCGCCCGACCCACGGCGTGCCCTCCATGTCGGCGCGGAAGTCGCGCCGCGCGCGGTCGTGCGCGAAGCGGGCCTCGGCGCGCGGCACGAGCTGGATCGTGTTCGCGATGCGGCTCGTGTTCGCGATCAGGATCCGGCGCTCGGGGTCGAACGCGACGCTGCCCCAGTTCGAGCCGCCGGCCGTTCCGGGGAAGAGCACGCTGCCGGCGAGGCTCGGCGGCGTGAAGATCCCGTCGGAGCGCAGCGCGCGGATCCGGTTGGCGCACCAGCGGCGGTCGATCGGCGTCAGGCCCCACGCGTCCTCGGGACGCAGCCGCTGCGGCACGAGCGGCGGCGGCCAGCTCGGAAAGGGCTGCGTCGGCGCGCTCGCCTCGCCCGGCACGTCGCTCGCCGGCACCGGCCGCTCCTCGACCGGGAAGAGCGGCTCGCCGGTCTCGCGGTGCAGCAGGAAGAGGTGGCCCATCTTCGTCGCCTGCGCGACGGCCGGCACGCGCGCGCCGCCCTGCTCGAGCTCGATCAGCACCGGCTGCGACGCGACGTCGTAGTCCCAGACGTCGTGGTGCACGGTCTGGAAGCTCCAGACGAGGGAGCCCGTCGATGCGCGCAGCGCGACGACGCTGTCGGCGTGGCGGTTGTCGCCCGGACGCTCGCCGCCCCAGTAGTCGGGCGACGGGCTGCTCGTCGGCAGGAAGACGAGGTCGCGCTCCGGATCGGCCGACATCGGCGCCCAGACGTTCGCCGCGCCGGTGCGGTCGGCCGAGTCGCCGCCCCAGCCGGCGCGCGCCGGGTCGCGCGGGTCGCGCGGGATCGGGTCGAAGCTCCACGCCGGCGCGCCGCTGCGCACGTCGAAGGCCTGCACGCGCCCGCTCGGCATGTCGACGCGCCGGTTCTCGGCGATCGCCGAGCCGACGATCACGCGCTCGCCGACGACGATCGGCGGCGACGACACGCCGACCTCGCCGCGGCGCGCCGCGCCCGCGTGCTCCCAGAACGGCACCTCGCCGCCGCGGCCGAAGCCGGCACAACGCGCGCCGGTCGCGGCGTCGAGCGCGACGAGGCGCGCGTCGGCGGTCGCGGCGAGCACGCGCACCGCGCACGGGCCGTGCGCCGGAGCCGGGTCGACGAAGAGCGCGACGCCGCGGCAGTTCAGGTTGTAGTGGCCGAGCGCGAGGTCGACCTCCGGGTCGTGGGTCCAGCGCTCGGCGCCGGTCTCGGCGTCGACGGCGACGATGCGGCTGCGCGGCGTGCAGAAGTAGAGCGCGTCGCCGTGCAGCACCGGCGTGGCCTGGAACGCGTGGTTGCGATCCGGCGCGCCGTCGCGCAGGTCGCCGGTGCGGTAGGTCCACGCGACCTCGAGCCAGCGCACGTTGCCCGGGTGGATCTCGCGCAGCGGCGACCAGCGCCGCCCGCCGTCGTCGCCGCCCCAGGCGGGCCAGCCGGCGGCCGGCCCGCCCGCGCGCGGCGGCGGCGCGTCCGAGCACGCGAGCGCGAGCGCGGCGAGGGCCGCGGAGACGGTGGCTCGGCTCACGGCTTCCGGCCGGTCCGCGTCAGTCGATCAGCCCCGCCCGGCGCGATGCGGCGAGGGCGTCGATCGCGTCGATGTGGCGCAGCGCGGTGCGGACCTCGGTGGCGAACGCGCGGCGGCGCTCGGCGAGGTCCGGCGCGTCGCTCTCGAGCAGGCCGCGGTTCGCGGCGAGCTTGAACGCGGTCTGGAACAGCACCTTCGATACCGACGAGGTGCTGTGCACGCGGCGCTGGAGGTGGTACTGGCGGCCGAGGCCGAGGCAGGCGTCGAGGAAGGGCTCGCGCTCGACCGCTTCGCCGGGCTCGACGCGCGCGAGCCGGTCGCCGACGACGCGGTAGGCCTCGAGGAAGGGGCGCAGCACACGGTGCGCGTTGAACGGGCGCGACCGGCGCACCAGCTCGTGCGCGCCGTCGGCGCCTCCCGCGAGCAGCGACTCCCAGTCGGGGTCGCGGTCGGCGAGCTCGCGGTGCAGCTCGCCGCGGAAGACGTCCTTCTCGGCGAAGAAGAACTCGAACTTCAGCAGGTCGCGCAGCTGAATCGCGGCGCTCCAGAACGCGGCGACGCGGTCCTCGCCGCCCGGGGCCTCGGCGGCCGCGAGCAGCGCGAGCTCGGCGATCGCCGGCACGACGAAGAAGTGGATGATCGAGTTCCTGTAGTAGGCGGCCGCGTGCTGGCGCTCGGCGCCGATCCGGTACACGCACTCGGTGCCCTCGTCGAAGCGGTCGACGACGTCGTTTTGCGCCAGTGCCTCGAGCACGCGCTCGACCCCTTCGGGCGTCTCGAGCTCGGCGAGGCCGGTGTTCGGCAGATCGCGCCGCTTCACGTCCCAGAGCAGGTTCTCGAGCCGGACCCTCACGTCGGGCACGGTCTGCGCGTGACCGCCGGTGCCGAGCAGCGCGAGCGTCACGAGCGAGATCGGCGTGATCGGCGTGACGGCGTTGATCCGCACGCAGACCTCGAAGGCCAGCTTCTGCAGCTCGAGGCTCTGCTCGTCGGGGTCGGGCTCGGCGCCGGGGCTCGGCGGGCCGAGCGTCTTCAGCAGCGACAGCGGCTCGCCGAGCTCGATGTGGATCGTGCCGTAGCGGCGCCGCAGTCGCCGGATCCAGCCGACGAGCCAGCCGAAGCTCTCGGCGCGCTTCGCGCCGCCCTGCTGCTCGGCGGCGTAGTCCTGCACGTCGGAGATCTGGTCGTAGGCGATCGAGACCGGGATCAGCGCGACGTCGTCGCACAGCCCGCGCCGGTACGCGTCGACGACGTACGCGAGCAGGCCGAAGCGCGGCGGCAGCAGCTTGCCGGAGCGCGAGCGGCCGCCCTCGATGTACCACTCGAGCGGGAAGCGCTTCTCGACCAGGAAGTCGACGTAGTGGCGCAGCACGAGCTTGTAGACCGGGTTGTCCTTGAAGCTGCGCCGGATGAAGAAGACGCCGCTGCGCCGCACCAGCTGGCCGAGCGGGAAGAAGTTCATGTTGATGCCGCCGGCGGTGTGGTTCGGCGGCAGGCCGTTCTCGTAGAGCATGTACTGCAGCACGAGGTGGTCGAGGTTCGACTTGTGCGTCGGCAGGTAGACGACGCACTGGCGCTGCGCGAGCGCCTGCACGTGCGCGAGCTTCTCGGCGTCGTAGTGCAGCGTCGGCGCGTAGCCCTGCGTGTAGAGGCGCCGGATCAGGTGCGTGACGAGGTCGATGACGAAGCGGCTGTGGGTCGCCGCGATCTCGCGCAGGTAGCGCGCCGCGTCGCGCGCGACGCGCGACTCGCGGCGCCCGGTCTCTCGCGCGAGCTGCGCGAGACCGCCGCGGAAGCTCGGCCGCGCGAGGATGTCCTCGCGCACGAAGCGCGGCACCTTGTAGCGCGCGCCGCGCAGACGCCGCTCGGCGCGCTCGAGCGCGAGCGCCGCCTGGCGCGCGACGAAGTGCGCGAAGCCGGTGGTCTCGCCGACCGACGCGCCGATCGCCATCCGCCAGCGCTCGCGCAGCTCGCCGACCGGCGCCGGCTCGCCGGCGACGACCCGGCAGCGGTCGCGCTCGTAGCGCGCGATCCAGCGCTGGCGCAGCGCGTTCGGGTCGCGCGGGTCGCCGAGGCGCAGCAGATCCGAGAGACGCGCCGCGCGCACGCCGTCGCGCTTGCGCGGCACCCACGCGACGCGCAGCGGCGCGAGCAGCAGGTCGTCCTCGGCCGCGAGCCGCTCCTCGAGGCGCGCGAGCGACACGCGCCGCCCGCGGCGGCGCGACGGCGGCACGTCGAGCGCCTCCCAGTCGCAGCCGCCGGCGCTCTCGGGCACGTTGCGCTCGATCCACGCGCGCAGCAGCTTGCGCTCGAACGCGCTCGACGCGTCGACCAGGAACAGCACCCGCCCGCAGCCGTCCACCACCGGCCACGAGGGCTCGTCGCGCAGGGGCTCGCTCAGGACCGCCGACACGCGGCCATTCTATCACCGGGCTCCGGGCCGGGGCGGCGCCGGCCGGACCCGGAAGACGCCGCTCAGCGCTCCGGCAGCGCTCCCGACAGCGTGTCCACTGCGAGGTGCGCCAGCGCGCGGACGCCGATCGCGAGCGCGTCCTCGTCGACCGTGAAGCGCGGCGAGTGGTTCGGCGGGGCGTCGGCGGTCGGGACGTCGGGCGGATTCGTGCCGAGGAAGAAGAAGACCCCGGGCACGCGCTCCTGGTAGCGCGAGAAGTCCTCGGCGCCGGTCCACGGCCGGGGCTGGATCACCTGCTCGGCGCCGGCGACACGCTCGAGCGTCGGGCGCACGCGGCGCGCGAGCTCGGGATCGTTCCACGTCACCGGGTTGCCACGCACGATCTCGACGAGCGCCTCGGCCCCGGCGCTCGCGGCGATGCCGGTGGCCGCGCGGCGCACGTGCGCGTGCAGCTGCTCGCGCACGCCGGGCTCGAGCGCGCGGATCGTGCCGAGCAGCTCGACCTCGCCGGGGATGATGTTGTACCGCACCCCGCCCTGGATCACGCCGAACGACACCACCGACGGCACGCGCGCGTCGACCTGCCGCGCCGGGATCGCCTGGAGCGCGAGCACGATCCGCGACGCGACCGCGATCGGGTCGACGCCGTCCCACGGATACGCGGCGTGGGTCTGGCTGCCCTTCACGCGGATCGTCAGCCGGTCGGAGCTCGCCATCGCGCCGCCCGGCACCAGCCCGATCTCGCCGAAGGCCTGGCGCGACGTCACGTGCAGGCCGTAGACGACGTCGGGCGGCGGGTCGGAGAACGCGCCCTCCTCGAGCATCAGCAGCGCGCCGCCGCGCTCGCCCTCGGGCGCCCCTTCCTCGGCCGGCTGGAACACGAAGACGACGCTGCCGGGCAGTCGCTCGCGCATTCCGGCGAGGATCTCGGCCACGCCCATCAGCATCGCGGTGTGCGCGTCGTGGCCGCAGGCGTGCATCACGCCGACCTCGCGGCCGCGGTAGGTGGCGCGCGCCTTCGACGCGAAGGGGAGGCCCGTCTCCTCGGTGACCGGCAGCGCGTCCATGTCGGCGCGCAGCGCGACCACCGGGCCGTCCTGCGCGCCGCGCAGCACGCCGACGACGCCGGTGTGGGCCACCTGCGTGCGCACCTCGAGGCCGAGCGACTCGAGGTGTCGCGCGACCAGCGCGCCGGTGCGCACCTCGCGGTTCGAGAGCTCGGGATGCTCGTGGATGTCGCGCCGCCACGCGACGACGCGCGGGAACACGGAGGCCGCGGCCCGGTCGACCGCCTCGCGCAGCGCCGCCGCGTCGGCGCCGCCCTCGGCCGCCGCGGGTCCGGAGCCGGCGGCCAGCGCCAGCAGCGCGCCCGCCGTGAGCCGTGTGGCGATCGCGGACGCCGTGCGCCCCGCTCTCGATCGGAACCGGATCATCGCGCCTCCTCGCATCTGGACGGCGCCGATGTCGATCGCGATCGCGGATCCCGATCCCTCGCCCGTCGGAGCGCGAGCGCCGCGCTCCGCTCGCGTTGGCCGCCCGGAGCGCGCAGGGTATCGTCGCCGGTGCGGCGTCGCCGCTCGATCGCCGCTTCTGATGCGGAGGTGCGAACGTGTTCGGTCCGGTCCGCGGGCCCCGCGAGGCGTGGGTGCCCGCTCTCGTCGGCTTCGCCTGGCTCTTCGCCGCGCTCGAGGCCGGCCTGCCGCTCGGCGTGCCGGCGCTCGTGCCCGGCGCGTTCCTGCTCTCGTCGGGCGTCGGCATGCTGATCTACCCCGGCGATCACCGGCTCTCGCACTTCGGCGCGCTCGGCGGCGCGCTCGGCGTGCTGCTCGCGATCCCGGGCCTGTTCGTCGGCGGCGCGGCGCTGCTGCTGCTCGGTGCCGCGTCGGCGGCGGCTGCGGTCGCGTCGGGCCACCACGCGCTGCGCCTCGACCCGCACCCCGACGACGTGCCGCTCCCGGAGCCGACGCGGCGCCTCGCCGCCGAGGTCGCGCTCGACGAGGCGGTGCGCGGTACGATGGTGTTCACGACGCTCTTCCCGTCGCGCGACGAGCACGCGCCGATCCGGCGCGACGTCGACGCGGCGCGCGAGCAGCTCGCCGCGGCCGGCTGGCTCGAGAAGCCCGAGGGCTACCACGAGACGCCGCCGCCGCCGGGCCCGGGCGAGCTGCGGCGCGACCGCACGCGCGGCTTCGACTACGAGCACCTGCGCTTCGCGAGCGAGTACGAGCCGCGCGAGGGCGAGCCCGGGCGCGAGCGCTGGCTCGGCTACGCGGCCAATCGCACCTGCCACGCGTGGGTCGTGCGCGGCGACGCGTCGAAGCCGTGGCTCGTCTGCATCCACGGCTACCGGATGGGCGCGCCGTGGATCGACCTCTCGGCGTTCCGCCCCGACTGGCTGCACCGGCGGCTCGGCCTGAACCTGATCGTGCCGGTGCTGCCGCTGCACGGCCCGCGCAAGTTCGGCCGGCGCAGCGGCGACGGCTATCTCGGGGGCCACCTGCTCGATACGCTCCACGCCGAGGCGCAGGCCGCGTGGGACCTGCGGCGGATGCTCGCGTGGGTGCGCGCGCAGAGCGACGCGTCGATCGGCGTCTACGGACTCTCGCTCGGGGGCTACAACACCGCGCTGCTCGCGTCGCTCGACGCGGGCCTCGCGTGCGCGATCGCCGGCATCCCGGCCACCGACTTCAGCCACAGCTTCTTCCACCACGGCGGCCCCTGGCAGGAGCGCGCCGCGCACCAGGCGGGGCTCACGCGCGCGGCGATGACCGAGCTGCTCTCGGTCGTGTCGCCGCTCGTGCTCGAGCCGAAGGTCGCGCACGAGCGCCGCGCGATCTTCGGCGGCATCGCCGACCGGATCGTCCCGCCCGAGCAGGTGCGCGACCTGTGGCGCCACTGGGACCGGCCGCGCATCGAGTGGTTTCCGGGCGCGCACCTGACGCTCGGCATGCACCCCGGCGTGCGCCGCCTCGTCGACGACACTCTGCGCGACGCGGGGCTGGCGGTGTGATCGCCAACGGGTTGCCGACAGGCGATCTCGTAGGGCCGCTCCCGCCCCGTTGAAACGGCTTCGGACGCGAGGGGCCGCGCGTTCGCGGGCCAGATGTCTCCTTCAAAGTCGCCCGCCCATTCTACCGGGCCCAGAGGTAGAGCACGCCCGCGTGTACTGTCGCGTGCTCTCGGCCTGTCGACGTCGCTCGGGATGCCCTGAATGTCGCATTGCGTGGAGAAGCTTCCGCCAACGAAAAGGGACATCGCTTGAAGGGGAGCGGCGGCAATGGGCCAGTGTGCTCTGCAAACCCGTGAGCTCGAAGAGAGGCAAGGATTAGGTCGGTCATCTCCGCGGGGAACGTCGACTTCGAGCATCGATCGTTGCTGTCGAGGTCGTGCGCTTCGACGATGGGACCAGACCCGTCCGGAAGAACGTCGGGAATCCAGCCGCGCTCGAAGAGTCGGTCGGAGCGTGCATCCGCGATCGTATCGTAGGTATTGATCTGAAAGAGCGAATCGCAGGCGAGGGGAACGAGAGTGAGCGCGAGAAGGAATCGCACGACCTTCGGCCTCCGACGCGGGTCCATTTGACAGAAATAGAAGATAGCCTTATTCTACTCCTCGATGCGTAGACGCCGCCATCCCGAGCAGCTCGCGCTCGACCGCCACTCGTGGGGCGGTCGGAGGCCCGGGGCCGGGCGCAGGCCGGGACCGAACCCGCGCGTTCTCCACCGCTCGCGTGAGCGGTTCGCGCGCGGGGTGCCGTGCCACGTGACGCTGAAGGTCCGGCCGGACGTGCCGTCGCTGCGCACGGTGAAGCTCGTGCACGAGGTCGAGCGGATCTTCGCGAAGGGCTGCGAGCGCGGGGAGTTTCGCCTCGTGCACTACTCGCTTCAGGACGACCACGCGCACCTGGTCGTCGAAGCCAAGGACAAGGATGCGCTCGGGCGCGGGATGAAGGCGATCGGGGCGCGGCTCGCGCGGGCGGTGAACCGGGTCTTCGGGCGCAAGGGACGGGTCCTGGCGGATCGGTATCACCTGCGGGTGCTGCGGACGCCGTCGCAGGTGCGAAATGCGCTCGCGTACGTGCTGCTGAACGCCCGTCGGCATGCGGCGAAGGGTGGGAAGAGGGTTTCGAGGGCGATGCGGCTCGATCCGGCGTCTTCGGGGAGGTGGTTCGATGGCTGGCGGTGGAGGCCAGCGGCCGATGGGCCGGCGCCGCCTCTCGCTCGCGGTGCTCCAGTAGCACGCCCGCATGGTTGGCTTCTGAGGGAAGGCTGGCGGCGCCGCGGGTTGCTCGATCCTGACGAGGTTCCGGGCCGCGACCGGCGCGGCGACCGTAGGCGTCTCGCGCCTGCGCTCGCCTGAGCTCGAGCGCAGCGCGCGGCGTCGAAAAGACGGGTCCGAGCCCGCGCCGAACCAGCTCAGCTCGAAGGTCGAAACTCCGCCACGGTCGCGCCGTCGATGAGAATGAGGACGCGATCCGCCGACTCGCGCCACTCGACACCCCGGATCCGTTCCCGATGCGCGACGGGCCCCAGGTCGTAGCGGGTGCCCGAGCTGTCCACGACGGTCCAATTCTCGCTGCCGGTTTCGGAGAACAGCGCGAATCGCCCCGACGGGGAGACGCTGAATTGCGAACCAAGTTCGATCGGAAGCTCGAGCTCGTCGAGATAGAGGCACCTGTAGTGCAAGACGCCCTCGAAGCACTCCTCCATGAAGCACGAGTACGCCTCGGCGTGCTCGGAGAGCTCCGGCGGCGGGATCGGCGGATGCCCTGGATAGCCTCTACACAAGTCGTCCCTCAGCTGCATCCACCCAGCTCCGCTGACCGCAGCGCGTCCTGTGGCTCGCCACCTTCGATCCCTCGCGAGATGCATGTCAATGCCGCGAGAGCGACGCTCATCATACTGACGCGGCGATATCGCACATCGTCCTCTCTACGCGATCCGATCTGATGCGTGACTATTCAACACCCGGTGCGCCAGCGCTGCCAGGGCGCACCGACCCCCGCCGCTCGAGCGCCGCGAGGATCTCGGCGTGGCGCTCGCGCGTCAGCGGGTAGCCGAGCGCGAAG
>CAZQYK010000604.1:0-3109 GCA_964597285.1 uncultured Spirochaetales bacterium | reverse complement strand
CGCGCCGTTCGCGAGCGAGCGGATCGCGCCGGAGTCCCTGCGGGAGGGCGTCGCGAGCCGCGCGCGGCCGACGCTCCAGGAGGCGGCGCGCGCGCTGCGCTACGCGGCGCTCGAGCGGATCGCCGAGCAGCTCGGCGCGGGCCGGATCGCCACCGCCCACCACGCCGACGACCAGGCCGAGACCGTGCTGCTGCGCCTGTTCCGCGGCAGCGGGCCCGACGGGCTCGGCGGCATCCCCGAGCGCTCGCCGGACGGGCGGATCGTGCGTCCGCTGCTGCGCCTGTCGCGCGCCGAGCTCGAGGCCTACGCGCGGGCGCGCGGGCTCGGCTGGCGCGACGACGCGAGCAATGCCTCGACGGCGTACGCGCGCGGCCGGCTGCGCCATCGCTGGCTGCCGGGCCTCGTGCGCGATTTCAATCCCCGGCTGCTCAGGGCGATCGCCGATCTGGCCGAAGCACAGCGCAGGGACTCGGAGTGGATCGCCGACGCCGTCGCGCGCGAGGCTCGGCGCCGGATCGCCATCGAGGGAGCATGGCTGCGCATCGACACGCGGGGCTGGGGCGAGCTTCCCGACGCGCTGGCCCGGCGGCTGGTGCGCGAGGCGCTGCGGCGCGCCGGAGCGGCGCGCGACGTCGAGCGCGTGCACCTCGAGCGCGTGCTGGCGTTCGTCGCGCGCCCGCGGCGGGGCCGGAGGATCGAGCTGCCGGGCGGGCTCGCGCTGCGCGGCGGGCCGGGCGGCGTTGCGATCGGACCGCTTGGGCCCGGCGCGGCCGGCAGCGGCGGATCCGTCTGCTAAGCTGCGTGGAATGCTCGACTTTTCGGGCACTTCCGCGATCGGTTCCCCGATCGGGACGGGGCGGAGCACTCACCGCGAGTAGGGAAGACGGGTGAACACGCAGTACCGCAACATGGCCCTGTGGGTCGTCATCCTGGTGATGATCCTGCTCCTCGTGACCATGCTGCGGCAGAGCCAGCAGACGGTTCCTCCGATCGCGTACAGCGACTTCCTCGAGAAGGTCGAGGCCGACGAGGTCGAGCAGGTCACGATCGAGGAGAACCTGATCACCGGCCGCCAGGCCGACGGCAGCGAGTTCACGACCTACGCGCCGGCGATCACCGAGGGCCTGCTCTCGCAGCTGCACGCGAAGGTCGCGACGGTCGAGGCGCGGCCGAAGCCCGAGGCGGGCTTCTGGCGCCAGATCCTGATCATGTGGTTCCCGCTGCTGCTGATCATCGGGCTGTGGATCTTCTTCATCCGCCAGATGCAGGCCGGCGGCGGCAAGGCGATGAGCTTCGGCAAGTCGCGCGCGCGCCTGCTCACCGAGAACCAGCACCGCGTGACCTTCGAGGACGTCGCCGGCGTCGAGGAGTCGAAGGTCGAGCTCGAGGAGATCATCGAGTTCCTTCGCGAGCCGAAGAAGTTCACGCGCCACGGCGGCCGGATTCCGAAGGGCGTGCTGCTGATCGGCCCGCCCGGCACCGGCAAGACGCTGCTCGCGCGCGCCGTGGCCGGCGAGGCCGGCGTTCCCTTCTTCTCGATCTCGGGCAGCGACTTCGTCGAGATGTTCGTCGGCGTGGGCGCGTCGCGCGTGCGCGACCTCTTCCTCCAGGGCAAGAAGAACGCGCCGTGCATCATCTTCATCGACGAGATCGACGCCGTCGGCCGCCACCGCGGCGCCGGCCTCGGCGGCGGCCACGACGAGCGCGAGCAGACGCTGAACCAGCTGCTCGTCGAGATGGACGGCTTCGAGAGCAACGAGGGCGTGATCCTGATCGCGGCGACGAACCGCCCCGACGTGCTCGACCCGGCGCTGCTGCGGCCCGGCCGCTTCGACCGCCGCGTCGTCGTGCCGCGCCCCGACCTGCGCGGCCGGCTCGCGATCCTCAAGGTGCACACGAAGCGCGTGAACCTCTCCGACGACGTCGACCTCGAGCTCATCGCGCGCGGCACGCCGGGCTTCGTCGGCGCCGACCTCCAGAACCTCGTCAACGAGGCCGCGCTGCTCGCCGCGCGCCGCGACGCGAACCAGGTGCACCGCGTCGACTTCGAGTCGGCGAAGGACAAGGTCGTGCTCGGCACCGAGCGCAAGAGCCTGATCATGAGCGACGAGGACAAGCGCGCGACGGCCTACCACGAGGCCGGCCACGCGCTCGTCGCGCTGCTCTCGCCCCACGCCGACCCGGTGCACAAGGTGACGATCATCCCGCGCGGCATGGCGCTCGGCGTCACCTGGACCATGCCGCTCGAGGACCAGTACAGCTTCACGAGGGACCAGATCATCGCGCGGATCCGCCACGCGATGGGCGGGCGCGCCGCCGAGGAGCTCGTGTTCGAGCAGTTGACGACCGGCGCCGCGAACGACCTGAAGCAGGCGACCGAGATGGCCCGGCGCATGGTCTGCTCGTACGGGATGAGCGAGAAGATCGGGCCGGTGTCGTTCGCCGACGACGAGCACGACGTCTTCCTCGGTCGCGACTTCGTCGCGCGCAAGGACTACAGCGGCTGGAAGGCCCGCGAGATCGACGACGAGATCACGCGCATCCTGACGAACCTCTACGACGAGGCGAAGCAGCTCCTCACCGACCATCGCGACAAGCTCGACCGGATCAGCGAGGCGCTGCTCGAGCGCGAGACGCTCGATTCGGCGGAGCTGAAGCTGCTGATGGAGGCGAAGCCTCTTCCCCCGCTCCCCACCCCCGTGACGCCGGCGAAGAAGAAGAACGGCCCCCCGCCGAAACGGGCCGAGGCGGAGCCCTCCGAGCGATTCCCCGGAGACAAGCTACCCGACCCCGAGCCCGTTCCCGGCTAGGCGCGCGCCGCATGTCGGCGATCTTCGGCGGCGGTGGCGCGGGCGGGGCCCGCGCGACGGTGGTGGTCGGCGTGCTGAACGCGACGCCCGACTCGTTCTCCGACGGCGGCCGCTTCGTGCGCGGCGACGGCCCGCTCGACCTCGCGCGTGCGCTCGACGCGGCCGCCGCGCTCGTCGCGGCAGGCGCCGACGTGCTCGACGTCGGCGGCGAGTCGACGCGTCCGGGCGCCGCCCGGGTGCCCGAGGCGCTCGAGATCGCTCGCACCGCGCCGCTCGTCGAGGCGCTCGCGAAGCGCTTC
>CAZQYK010000603.1:0-4397 GCA_964597285.1 uncultured Spirochaetales bacterium | reverse complement strand
AGATCGCCGCGCTCGTCGGCCAGTCGCGCTCGAAGCGCGGCGCGACGAACTGGAGGAAGACGCGCAGGAACGGGTACATCGGGAAGCCGCGCTTGGCGAGCGCGCGCGCCGGTGCGAGCACGTCGGCGAGCCGCCGCGTGCCGTACTCCTCGAGCAGCCGGCACCACGCGTCGAGCGCGGCCGGCACCGCGGCCGAGAGCAGGCCGTCGGGCGGCAGCAGCGAGAGCCCGAGCGCGCGCATCGCGTCGATCGTCGCCGAGGCCGGAGCCGGGCCCTGGCCGGAGATCACGCGCACGTGGTCGCTGCGCGGCTCGCGCACGAGGATCGGTGCCTCGCCGCCCGGTCCGTTCTGGGTTGGCTCGAGCACCCAGAGCGCCGCGCCCATCGCGACGGCGGCGTCGGCGGCGTTGCCGCCGGCGGCGAGCTCGGCGGCGCCGATCTGGGCGGCGAGGTAGTGGCCGGCCGCGACGGCGCCGCCGTGGCCCTGGAGCGTCGGTCGCGTCGTGGTCACGCGCGCCAGTATGGCGCGGAAGAGTCGGGGCGGGGCCGGTATGCTGCCGGCCCGGCCCGCGCGCCGGCCCCATCCACCGACGAGGACCCCATGCCGCTCGACCCCCAGGCGAAGGCGCTGCTCGACGCGATGCCGCCGATGCCCGACTTCTCGACGCTCGACCTCGCGACGATCCGCGCCGCGATGGGCCAGTCGCCCTTCGACTCCGGCGCGCTGCCGCCGCTCGCTTCGGTCGAGGACCGTGCGATTCCCGGCCCGGCCGGCCCGCTGCGCGTGCGCGTCTACGCGCCCGAGGGCTCCGGCCCGCGGCCGGGCCTCGTCTTCTTCCACGGCGGCGGCTTCGTGCTGTGCAGCCTCGACACCCACGACGGGCAGTGCCGCAGCCTCGCCCACGCGTCGGGCTGCGTCGTCGTGTCCGTCGACTACCGGCTCGCGCCCGAGCACCGCTTCCCGGCCGCGCCCGAGGACTGCTGGGCCGCGACGAAGTGGGTCGCCGAGCAAGCGGCCGACTTCGGCATCGACCCGGCGCGGCTCGCGGTCGGCGGCGACAGCGCCGGCGGCAACCTGGCCGCCGTCACCGCGCTGATGGCGCGCGACCGCGGCGGCCCGGCGCTGCGCTTCCAGCTGATGATCTACCCGGTCACCGACTGCTCGTTCGAGACCGGCTCGTACCGGGACAACGCCGAGGGCTACTTCCTGACCACCGGCATGATGCGCTGGTTCTGGGAGCAGTACCTGGTCGATCCGGCGCAGGCCGACGAGCCCTACGCATCGCCGCTGCGCGCGCGCGACCTCGCGGGCCTGCCGCCGGGCCTGTGCATCACCGCCGAGTACGACCCGCTGCGCGACGAGGGAGAGGCCTACGCCGAGCGGCTGCGCAAGGCCGGCGTCGAGGTCGCGACGTCGCGCTATGCGGGCGTGTTCCACGGCTTCTTCGGGATGGGCGCGATGCTCGACCCGGCGGGCCGCGCCGTCGCCGAGGCCGGCTCGGCGCTGCGCGCGGCGCTGCGCTAGCGGCGGGCACGGCGTGGAGAGGCGCATCGCCGTCGACGGCTGCCACAACTTCCGCGACCTCGGCGGCTACCCGACCGCCGACGGCGGGCGGCTGCGCTGGCGGCGGCTGTTCCGCGCCGACGGGCTGCACGCGCTGACGCCGGGCGGCGTCGCGCTGCTGCGCGACGAGATCGGCCTCGGCGACGTCATCGACCTGCGCTCGAGCGCCGAGCTCGATCTCGACGGCCGCGGCCCGCTCGCCGAGACGGAGATCCGCTTCCACCACCTGCCGCTCTTCGACGGCGCGCGCGGCGTCGGCGGGCCGCCGCTCGGCGCGACGCTCGCCGACCTCTCCTTCGGCATGCTCGACTTCGCGCGCGCCCCGCTGGCGCGGATCGTCACGACGCTGGCGCGCACCGACGCGCCGGCGGTGTTCCACTGCGCCGCCGGCAAGGACCGCACCGGCGTCGTGTCGGCGCTGCTGCTGTCGCTGCTCGGCGTGCGCGACGAGGTGATCGTCGCCGACTACGCGGCGACGCGCGAGACGCTCGACCGGATCGTCGGGCGCCTGATGGAGAGCGAGGGCTACCGCGACATGTTCGTCGAGCTGCCGCCGGACACGCTGCACGCCGAGCCCGAGACGATGCAGGGCCTGCTCGAGCGCGTGCGGCGCGAGTTCGGCTCGATGCGCGGCTACGCAAGCGAGATCGGCGTCGCCGACGCCGACGTCGAGCGGTTGCGCGGCCGGATCGTCGAGCGCCAGGCCTAGGCGGAACGATGGAGATCGCGTACGTGAACGTCGAACAGCCGGGCGGCCGGCTCATCGAGCATTAGGCGCTACCGTGGAGATCGGGTACGTGAACGTCGAACAGCCGGGCGGCCGGCTCATCGAGCATTAGGCGCTACCGGGGAGATCGGGTACGTGAACGTGTTCGTCCGCGACGCGGCGCGGGCGGTCGCGTTCTACCGCGACGCGCTCGGCCTCGCGCTCGAGCACGCCCACCCCGAGCACGGCTACGCGGCGTTCCGCGCCGGCGCGCTGCGCCTCGGGGTCGCGGCGGTCGGGCCCGGGCAGGAAGAGCTCGTCGGGCGCCACACTGGCGTCGGCTTCGCGGTCGCCGACCTCGAAGCCGAGCACCGGCGCCTCGCCGCGCTCGGCGTCGCGTTCCCGCAGCCGCCGGCGCGCCAGCCCTGGGGAGGGTTCCTCGCGCTGCTCGCCGACCCCGACGGCAACCTCTTCTACCTCGACGAGGTTTCCGCGGCGCACCCGGAGGAGGCCGGCGTCGGTCCGCTCGTCGTGCACCGCGGCGGCTGCCACTGCGGCGCGGTGCGCTTCGAGGTCGACGCGCCGGCCGCGATCGAGGTGCACGCCTGCAACTGCTCGATCTGCCGCGCGCTCGGCTACCTGCACCTGATCGTCCCGAAGTCGCGCTTCCGGCTGCTCTCGGGCCGCGAGCGGCTGACGAGCTACCGCTTCCACACCGGCACCGCGCAGCACCTGTTCTGCTCCGCGTGCGGTGTGAAGTCGTTCTACGCGCCGCGCTCGCACCCCGACGGCTGGTCGGTGAACGCGCGCTGCCTCGACCCCGGCAGCGTCGCACGCGTCGTCGAGCGCCCCTTCGACGGCGCGAGCTGGGAGGCCCACGCGGCCGAGCTGCCGCCGCTGGCGGAGTAGGGGGCCGCAGGCGGCCGACTCAAGCCCGCGTCGCTGCGCGCCGAATCGGCCGCGGTGGACGAGACGCCGGCCAGCGACCCGGGGCCCGCGCGCGCCCGCGACCGCGTGCGGATCGGCCTCGCCGTCGGCGGCGCGGTGCTGCCGCCGCTCGCCGACCTCGCGTGGAGCGGCTGGCAGCGCGTCTTCGGCTACCTCGCGCCCGACGCGTTCACCTACCTGACCGTCGCGCGCAACGTCGCGCACGGCCGCGGGCCGTCGTTCGACGGCGAGTTCGCGACGAACGGCTTCCACCCGCTGTGGCAGGCCGCGACGGCCGGCCTCTACGCGCTCTGCGACGCGCTCGGACTCGGCGAGCCGGCCTTCCTCGTCGCGGTGGTGCTGTGCGGCGTCGCGCTGCTCGGCGTCGCGACGGCGCTGCTCGGCGACGCGTTCCGCCTCGCGCTCGGCCGCGTGCCGGCGGCCTTCCCGCTGCTGCCGCTCGGGCTCTACCCGCTGTGCGCGGCGTCGTTCGGGCCGCGCTTCGGCTCGCTGTGGAGCTTCGCGAACGGCATGGAGAGCGGCGTCGCGCTCGCGGCCGCCGCGTGGGCGCTGCGCGGCATGGTGCAGCTCGGCCGGGGCCGCGGCTCGCCGCTCGCGGTCGGCGCCGCGCTCGCGCTGCTGGCGCTCGCGCGCCTCGACCACGCGCTCTTCGCGCCCTGCGCCGTCGCCGCGCTCGCGTGGCTCGCGCCGCGCCGGCCGGGCACGCGCGCTCTCGCCGCGCTCGCCGCGCCGGTCGCGCTCGCGCTCGCGGCATACCTCGCGTTCAACGCGCTCGCGACCGGCGCGCTGCTGCCGGTCAGCGGCGCGCTGAAGAGCAGCTTCCCGCACCCGAGCGCGACGAACGCGCGCTACCTCGAACGGATCCTCTTCGCGCCGGACGCCGCGCACCCCGGCGAGCTGTGGCGCATGGCGCAGCTGCTGCTGCCGGCGCTCGTCGCCGCGGCGCTGTTGCCTTGGATCGCGACGCTGCGCGCGCGCGGCCGAGCCGACGCGCTCGCGGCGCCGCTCGGCGCCGGCGCCCTCTTCGCGCTCGGGCTCGCCGCCTACGACTTCCTCTTCGTCGGCCTCTGGCACCAGGGCCACTGGTACTTCCCGGTGTCGATCGTCTGGACGACGCTCGCGGCGCTGTACCTGTGGGAGGTCGAGCGCCCGACCGGCGATGGCGCCGCGGCGCACGCG
>CAZQYK010000602.1:0-7483 GCA_964597285.1 uncultured Spirochaetales bacterium | reverse complement strand
GCCTTCAGCGCGGGGTGGTCGATGCCGATCTAGTGAGCTACCCGAATCATCGGCCCGCTCTTTCCGCGGCGAGGTGGTCCCCCATGTCCGTGTCGCACGTCCTGCTGCGCCTGCTCGTCGACGGCCCCGGACACGGCTACGACCTGAGCCGCCAGCTCACCGCGTTCCGCCACTTCTACCCGCTGAACAACGTCAACGTGTACCCGCTGCTGCGCGACCTCGAACTGCAGGGGCTCCTGACCTCGCGCCGCGAGCTCGCCGACTCGCGGATGCGGCGCGTCTACGAGATCACCGACGCCGGCCGCGCCGAGCTGCGCGCGTGGATCGACGCGGCGCCCGACGCGCTGATGCCGAGCGAGCGCGACCTCGTCGCGCTGAAGCTCGCGCTCACCCCGCGCGGCGAAGCGCCGGCGCTGGCCTGGCTCGAGCGCGCCGTCACCGAGCTCGACGCCGAGATCGACGCAGGGCACGGCTTCCTCGAGGGCCAGCGCGCCGAGCGGCTGTCGGAGCTGACGCAGCTCACGGCCGAGTACCGGCTGCGCGCGTTCGAGCTGCGGCGCCGCTTCCTGGTCGAGGCGATCCGGCTCTCGGCCGGCGGGGAGGCCACCGACGCGCCGCTGCGCGGCAAGCGCGTGCTCGTGGCAGACGACTCGCTCGCGGCACGCGTGACGACGACGCAGCTGCTGTCGGCGGCCGGCTACGAGGTGCGGCTCGCCGAGCACGGCGCCGAGGCCTGGGCGCTGCTGCTCGAGTCGCACTACGACGCGCTCGTCTCCGACGTGCTGATGCCGGAGCTCGACGGCTTCGAGCTGCTGCGCCGCGTGCGCACGAGCGAGGCGTTCGTCTCGCTCCCGGTGATCCTGAACACCGTGCTCGACGAGCCCGATCAGCGCGACGCCGCGCTCGCCGCCGGTGCGAGCGCGTTCGTCTGCAAGGGCGACGCGGATGCCGGCCGGAGCCTCGTCGACAACGTCGACCGGCTCACCGCCTGACCCGCCCTTCGGGCCCGTCGGGGATACCACGACGTCGATCGCGATCGACATCGACCGCAATACCCTCTCGACATGGGTGCGGATTCTCCCTATCGATGTCGATTGGCGTGCGGCGGCGCTCACCCCGCGTGCTAAAGCGACCGAAGGAACGGGGCGTCTCGTCTGCGGACCGATCCCGGTCCGCCCCCCCCCGCGCCGCGGCCCCGTCCGAGGATCCCTTGAACCCCTCGTGGAATCACTCGCTGCGCGCGACGCGCGTCCAGGTCGAGAAAGCGCTCGTCGAGGTCAACCGGCTCGTCGAGGACCTGCGCGGCGGCGACGACCCGGAGTCCGCGACGCGCGCGCTCGTGCTCGCGCTCGGGCGCGTCGCGCCGCTGCTCGAGCAGCTCGACGAGATCCTCGACCGGGAGCCGCAGACCTCGGCGCCGAAGCGCGTGCTCGTCGTCGACGACTCGGTGCCCGAGCGCCTGCTCCTCTCGCGCGCGCTCGCGCGCGCGGGCTACGACGTCACCGATGCCCCCGACGCCGGCGCCGCGTGGTGGCTGCTCCACGCGCAGAGCTTCGACGCGCTCGTCTCCGACGTGCAGATGCCGGGCGTCGACGGCCTCGAGCTCGTGCGGCGCGTGCGCGCGAGCCGCGAGCTCGCCGGGCTGCGCGTGATCCTCAATACCTCGGCCGACGCCGACGACGACCGCGCGCACGGCCTCGAGGCCGGCGCCGACGCCTACGTCGCGAAGACCGAGGTGGGCGCGCTGTGGGTGCTGCTCGACAACGTCGGGCGGCTCACCGGCGAGGAGCGGGCGCGATGAGCTTCTTCGAGCGCGCGCTCGTCGTCGACGGCTCGGGCGTCGCGCGCCAGCTGCTTGCGCTCCACCTGCGCGGGATCTGCGGCTCCGTCGACGCGGTCGCGTCGGTCTCCGAGGCGCGCGAGCGCGTCGACGCCGCCGGCGACGTCTCGCTCGTCGTCGTCGACGCGCGCGCCGACGGCGCGCTCGCGTGGCTCGAGGAGTGCGCCGCGCGTCCGCTGCGGCCGGCCTTCGCCGTCGTCACGACGCGCCCCTCGGTCGACGAGGAGACGCGCGTGACGCTGCTCGGCGCCCTCGCCTACCTCTCGAAGCCGCTCGCTCCGGGCGGCCTCGCGCAGGGGCTGGTCGAAGCGCGATCCTGAGCCGTCAGGAGTCCGCGGCGTCGGCGTGCACCGCGTCGCGCAGCTCGTCGAGGAAGTCGGGCAGCGCCGACGCGACGCGGTTCCAGTTCGGGATCTGCGGCACCTCCATCGGCTGCCGCACGAAGTCGAGGCCGGCCGCGCGCAGCGCGCCCGAGAAGGTCTCGACCGAGAGCTCCTCCTCGTGGCGGTCGAACACGAGGCCGTTGAGCGTCGCGTCGTCGCTGTACGACGCGATCGCGTCCTGCGCGGTGCGCCGGTACGCGGCCGTCAGCGTGTTCAGGAAGCCCGAGTCGAACTCGACGCCGTAGCTCGCGAGGTTGCGGATCGTCGACGACGCGATGTCGCGCACCATCCGGTGCAGACCCTGGCTCGCGTCGTGCTCGGAGAGCTCCTGGTGGCGGTGGTCGTAGTTGTCGGCCAGCTCGACCTGACAGATCCGCTTCTGCGAGCAGTTGCGGTAGACCTCGACCAGCGTGCCGACCTCGAGGCCCCAGTCGCTCGGGATCCGGTTGATCCGCGCGAGGTCGACCGCCATCGAGACCTCGCCGGCGAGCGGGTAGCGGAACGAGTCGAGGTAGTCGAGCAGCGGGTGCTGGCCGAGCACCGCCTTCATCGCGCGCAGCAGCGGCATCACGAACAGGCGCGTGACGCGGCCGTAGAGCCGGTCGGTGACGCGGCCGTAGTAGCCCTTCGCGAACTCGTAGTTCAGATGGGGATGGGCGGTCGGGTAGCAGAGCCGCGCGAGGAGCTCGCGGTCGTAGGTGCGGATGTCGCAGTCGTGCACCGCGATCACCCGAGACAGGTGGGTCGCGAGCACGTAGCCGAACGCGAGCCAGGTGCTGCGGCCCTTGCCCGGCGTCCCGGTCGACAGGCCTTCCTCGCCGAGCCGCTCGTACAGCGCCTTGACGCGCGGGCCGCTGTTCCAGAGCAGGATCGGCGGCGAGCCGTCGACCGTGCGGACGCCGTCGAAGAGCGACCGCATGTCCTCGTACTCGCCGCGCTCCTCGTCGGCCCCGGAGATGCTGACGACGATCTGGCGCAGGTACGGGACGCCGCGCAGCGTGTCGACGATCCCCTTCAGGCCCGGCCCGTGCAGCTCGGCGTACAGACACGGAAGCACCAGCGCGATCGGGCGGTTGCGGCTGTGGCGCAGCAGGTCGGCCTCGAGCCGGCGCCAGTCGGGACGCCCCAGCCGGTGGAGCGTCGTGATGGCGCCGGTCTGGAGGAAGTCGGCCATGCCGGCCGGAACCGTGGCATGGGGCCCGGCCGGGGTCAACCGGCGTTTCGAGGACGCCGGGTGGGTGGCAGCGCCCCTCTACGCCTCTTCACCGGCGAGCTCGTCGAGCAGCGCGCGGGCCGACGGGTCGACGTCGACGAACTCGATCCCGATGTCGCTCGACAGCGGGTCGACCTCGGTCGACCAGACCACGCGCCCGACCGCGACGACGGTGTGGTTTCCGACGTTGAAGGTCACGCGCAGCACGTCGCCGAGCTCGATCTCGCAGCCGACGGCCTCGAAGCGGATCCCGCCCGGCGAGACGTCGCGGCCGACGCCGAGCAGGTCGCGCGCGTCGACCGGGGCGAACGAGATCACCTGGTCGGTCGCGATCCGGCGGTACTTGCGTCGCTCGCTGGGGTCCTTCTCGGCCATCCCACCCCCCTTCGGCCGCTGCACGAATCCGCTTGAGCTGGATTCGGCGGGTCCGGGGGAGGGGCGGGGTCAGCGAAAGAGCGAGAGCTGGCGGTCGACCTCGCCGGCCGGGGCGAGGCGCGAGAGCTGGATCCCGAGGCCGCGGATCGGACGGGCCCCGGCCTGGGTACGCTCGAGCAGCCGCAGCGCCGCGTCGCGCAGCGCCGGCCCCGACGCGGTGGCCTGCGGCAGCGTCGCGCTGCGGGTCGTCGCGCCCTGGTCGGCGAAGCGCACCTTCAGCGCGACCCGGCCGGCGGCGAGCCCGAGCCGCGCGAGCTCCTCCTCGAGCTGCTGCGCGAGCCCGCCGAGCTGCTCGGCGAACACGCCGAGGTCGGCCGGCTCGTCGCGAAGCGTCGACTCGCGGCTCAGGCTCTTCGGGTGGCGCGCGCCGCGCACCGGCTCGGCGTCGTGGCCGACCGCGCACGCGTGGATCCGCAGCCCGTTCGGCCCGAACTCCTGCTGGAGCCGCTCGCGGCCGAGCCGCACGACGTCGCCGATCGTCTGAGCGCCGAGCGCCGCGAGCGCCGCGGCGGTCTTGCGGCCGACGCCGTCGAGGCGCTCGGCCGGCAGCGGCGCGAGGAACGCCGCCTCGCCGCCCGACGGCACGCCGACCCAGCCGCGCTCGCCGACGACCTCGGCGGCGGCGAGTCGCGCGAGGAACTTGCCGCCGCCGATCCCGACGCGCAGCGGCAGGCCGAGCTCGGCATCGACCCCATCGAGCAGCCGGCGCGCGAGCGGCTCGGCGTGGGCCGGGCCGCCGGCGACCTCGGCGTAGCAGGCGGCGAGCCCGAAGGGCTCCAGGTGCGGCTCGACGCGGCGCAGCAGCGCGAAGAGCCGCCGCGACACCTCGCGGTAGCGCGGCATGTCGGTCCGCACGGCGCGCGCGCGCGGGCAGTGGCGCAGCGCCTCGAGCACCGGCATGTCGAGCGCGACGCCGGCCGCGAGCGCGTCGGCGGTGGCCGCCTGCACGCGGCCGCGCTTGCGCGGGTCGCCGCCGACGACCACCGGCCGGTCGGCGAGCGAGGGATCGTCCGCACGGGCCACCGCGGCGTAGAAGCCCGGCACCTCGGCGAACAGCACGCAGCGCGCCATCGCCGCTCAAGGTACCGGCACGAGCACCCGCTGGGCCATGCGCGATCTCATGGCTCCGGCACCAGCACCAGCTGGGCCACGCTGCGGTCGTCGATCTCGATGCGCCGCCGCGGCATCAGGGTACTCAACGCGTGGTGCACCCACTTCCGTGTCGGGAATAGCAACCGCGTGTTCCACGTCGTGGACTGGATGACGCGTAGCGAGGTCCAGCTCTGGCTTCGGCGGAAGCACCGCTGTCGCTGGCGGACCGCGAAGAAGCGGTGGGGCTACGCCTACCTGCACGACCGATGCCGGCTGTACCGCATGGTAGGGAGCGTGAGCCATCTTCCCGGTCTGGAGCGAACGCGCCCGGCGAAAGGTGGTCGGAGAGCCGTATGCGGAAAAACCGCACGTACGGTTCGATGAGGGGGCGCTGGAAACGTGCGGCTCATCCGAGCCGTGGCGCGCCTGCGCCCCTACGCGGGCAACGTCCCGTACTCGATCGAAGGCATGCCGGTCGCCGACCGGCTCTCGTTCTACTTCCTCGGCAAGTGCCCACCTCACGATCCCGGGAAGCGCCGTGCGCACCGTCTCGGACGACATGCGCCGCGACGGCTGCGCGCTGCTGCCCGAGCCGGGCTCGGGCGCCGGGCTCGCGGCGGGAGCAGCCCTGCTCTGGCTGCTCCGCGCCTCGGTCGTCAGGGCCCACCCCCGAGCCGGCGCGGCCGCTCGATCGTCTCGACGTCGGAGCGGTCGAGCGGAGCGGTTCACCTGCGCGCTCGTCGCGGCGAGGACCGACGAGGGCGAGAGCAGGCGAGCAGCACCAGCACGCCGCACCCGATCATCACGATCCGAGAGGGCTCGGGCACCGGCACCGTGTAGATATCCATCGTCTTCGCCGGTGGGTCGAGCGGATTGTCTCCCGTGCTATTCGAGTTGTCGGCCCAGGCCGGATAGAAAACACCGTCGACGAAGGCGACGCCGGTGTAGTCTCCGTATCCTACGAACTCTCCGACGTACCCGTCAGACGTTCCCACGAAGGGCCCCCTCCAGATCCATTGTTCCGGCAACTGCGCCTCGTCGAAGTGGCCTCTCGCCCAGCTGACCCGTACGTTCGGCCAGACGTGAGGCTCTGCGGGATTGCCTTCGGGATAATCGATCAGCGTGGCGTAGAACTGCGCGTCGTTGTTGGCGACGCCATCGAGGTCATCGGCGTGCGGGCCGAGGCCATCATCGTTTCGGCAGTCGTACCAAGACACCGCCACGTCGCCGCTCGCCTGGTCCAGCGCGATCCGCGGCATGAACTGGCTCCGCATCGACGTGTCGTCGCTCACCCTCAGGGGGTCGGACCAGGTGATTCCCTCGTCGTCCGAGTAGCGCACGTAGACGTCCCAGTCGTCGTCGGGATCCGCGTTGTCGGCCGGATCCAGAGCCGGGCAGGTCACGTCGTCGACGACCTCGTCGTTGTACATCAGGTAGACGCGACCCGAGGCGGGGCCGCCCGAGCGGTCCCAGGCGAGTCCCAGCTCGGCGTCGATCCCCCGCGCCGGTTGAGCCTTCAGGGGCTCGAACGAGACGACGTTGGTGGTCGTGGCCACCAAGGACTCCCCCGGATTGTTCGGGTCATCCTGGAAAGGCATCGGTCCCAGTCCGTCCGGATCGAGAGCCACGCGGAGCCTGGAGGTCTGGCAATCGTCGGTCGGGTGGGGACCGCTGCTCGGAGCCTGGCACGCAACGAGGAGCTGACCCGCGGGTCCGACCGCGAGATCGCCCCAATCGCAGCGATCGGGAGCGCCCGATCCCGGCATAGCCTGGGAATCGCAGAAGGGCCCTGGGAGTCCCGGACAGGTCGCCAACGCTCCCAGCCCAGTCACCCGTGCTCCCTGGACTCGAAAACCAACATCGCCCACTGGACCGCCACTGGAGGAGACCCAGACACTTCCACCCGTTCCCAGCTCGTCCGGTCCAGTCGCAATCGTGGGCTGGTCGGTCCTCTCGCCGATCGTCTGGACGTGGGCAAAGCTCTGTCCCCCATCGGTGCTGAGAGCCACGACGTTCTGGAGGGTGCCGAGTGTGAGGTAGACGATGAACAGGTTTCCGAAGGCGTCCCAGGTCGCGGAGGGGTCGGCGCGACCGGCTGGGAGACTCCCCAACCCATCAGCGATGATTCCGTCGGCGTCTTCGGGCGCAACGTTCTCGTCATCTGCGTAGTTCCACGTCCTGCCCCCATCCGTGCTGTAGGCCGCGAAGAGACCTCCGCTGAGGGGAACTGGCTCGCGGTTCGACAAGAGGAACTGTCGCGATGAATCGTTCGGATCCACGGCGATTGCGACCTCGACCTGCTGCCCCGAGAGCTGACTCGCGTTGACGTTGTAATCGAGTGGGAGCAGCGCCCAATCCGCGCTCTCGGCGCTCATCGGCGACTGCGTGTTCGAAGGGCTCGAGGGTTGCACCTGATTCAGGGCCTCGATGCAGGCCTCCTGCCACTTTGGATCCGAGGGGTGGTTCTCCAAGAACTCGGTGCAGGTCTCCAAGACGTCGGCCGTCGCCGCGAGCGGGATC
>CAZQYK010000601.1:0-7253 GCA_964597285.1 uncultured Spirochaetales bacterium | reverse complement strand
GAGGTTTGGCACCTCGATGTCGGCTCGTCACATCCTGGGGGTGAAGCAGCTCCCAAGGGTTCGGCTGTTCGCCGATTAAAGTGGCACGCGAGCTGGGTTTAGAACGTCGTGAGACAGTTCGGTCCCTATCCGCCGTGGGCGCAGGAGATTTGAGGGGATCTGTCCCTAGTACGAGAGGACCGGGATGGACGAACATATGGTGCGCCGGTTGTTCCGCCAGGAGCATCGCCGGGTAGCCACGTTCGGATGGGATAACCGCTGAAAGCATCTAAGTGGGAAGCCCACCCCAAGATGAGATCTCCCTGGAGCTTCGGCTCCCTGAAGGGCCGTCCGAGACGAGGACGTCGATAGGCCGGAGGTGGAAGCACAGCAATGTGTGGAGCTGACCGGTACTAATCGCCCGTGAGGCTTGACCACACGCACGCCGCGCAGCCGCAAGGCGCGTCGATCGCGGACCCAGAAAGATATTCGGCAGTCGATGACCGCCGGACCACGATCCTTCCCACCGTCCATAGAGCAGGGGCCACACCCGTTCCCATTCCGAACACGGAAGTTAAGCCCTGCTTCGGCGATGGTACTGCCGGGTTTCCCGGTGGGAGAGTAGCGCGACGGTGGGACCTCGATCGGCGGCGCCGGTCTTCGGACCGGCGCCGCTTCGCGTTGTAGCGCCCGGCGAACTGCGCGTCCGCACGACGAAATTCGCCCCCGGCCCCGGGGGCGCGGGATCCGCCTCAAGCGCGCGGTACTCCGCTCCGATGCAAGGAGCGGAGGAAAGCCGCGGAATGCCCAGACGAATCGCCACTCTCGCCCTGGTCCTCGCCGTCGCGCTCCCGGGATGCGCCGGACGCGCATGGCGGAACGCGCGCGAGCAGGACAGCATCACCGCCTACCACCGCTTCCTGCGCGACTATCCCGACTCGAGCTTCGGCGCAGAGGCGCGCGCCCGACTCGAACTCGCTCGGATCCGCAAGAAGCCGACACGCGACTCCTACGAGAGCTTCACCCGGAAGTTCTCCGACCCCGCGCTCGCGGCCGAGCTGCTTCCGTACGTCGAGGAGAGCTACTTCCGCCACGCGCGGGCGGTCGGCACCGTCGCCGCGTACCGCGAGTTCCTCGAGGTCTTCCCGGCCGGGACGCTCGCGAGGCGCGCCGAGGGAAACCTCGCCTACGTCGAGGCCGGCGGCTTCGGTCAGGACGTGGGCGCGCTCGCCGACTTCGCCCGACGGCATCCCGAGAGCGACTACGCCGCCGAGGCGCGGCGCAGCGTCGAGACCGTCGACCTCCGGTCGCGCACCCACTTCGACCGCATCGGCCTCGTGCTCGAGGTCGACCCGTCGACGCCGGGCGCCGACCGCGTGCAGCGCGCGCTGCGCGATCGCGTCGCCGCGGCGTACGCCCGTGCCGGCGCGCAGGTCGCACTCCTGGAGTCGCCCGCGCAGGCGGCCGGCCACGGGCTGTCCGCGGTGCTGCGCATCCGGCACCGCGAGCGGGAGACCGCCACCGAGTTCGAGGGTGCCCGGCTGACCGAGCCGAGCATCGTCGCGCAGACCGACGTGCTCCTCCAGCGACTCGACGAGGAGGACCCGATCTGGGTCGACCGCTTCGAGTACCGCGCCCCGCTCTCGGCGGGTCGCGACGACCTGTCGATCCTGTTCAGCCCGGGCACGCAGTCGACCTACTGGTCCGACCTCGATGGGCTGTTCTTCGTCCCGATCGCGCGCTGGAGCACCCAGCGGAGCGCTCGCGAGCCGCTCCGCTTCCCGAAGCCGGTCGTCTCGGTCGAGGTCGCCGGAAACCGCGCGGTCGTGCTCTTCGGCGACGGCGACTTCGATCTCCTCGACCTCGGGAATCCGGCGCAGCCGACGCCGCTCGGGCGCTACGATCGCGAGCGCGACCTCTCGACCTTCGCCGGGGCCAGCGTCGCGGGCTCGCGCGTCGCGGTGTTCGGTCCCGACGGGATCGAGATCGTGCGCCTCGACGGCGAGTCGACCCGGCGCGAGGCCGCCTTCGGACGCGAGAGCGTCGGCTCGGTGGTCGGCGTCGAGCGCGTCGAGCGCGGCTGGATCGCGGCGACCAACCGCGGGCTTCTGCATCTGATCGACGGATCGACCGACGTCGTGACGCTCGTCGGCCGCGAGATCCTCGGGCTCGCGAGCGCCGGCGATCGCCTCCTGTTCACCGATGGGACGTCGCTCTACGCGGCGTCGCTCCCGATGCTCCAAGCTGGCCGCGTCGAGGCCGAGCTGCGCCTCGGCCGCGGCTTCGGGCCGCGGACGGTGCGCGCGCACGGGGTCACCGCCGTCGTGCTCGGCGAGCGAGACGCCGTCTGGGTGGATCTTCGGGCGCGCCAGCCGCGTCTGCTCTCGCGCATCGGCGGCAACGAATCGGGCCGCGTCTCCGACGCGGCGGTGGTCGGCAACCGGCTCTTCCTGCTCGGTCCGCGAGGTCTCCAGGTCGCCGACGGCGCCGGCGAGCGCATCGTCGACTCGGTCGACGTCTCCGCTCGCGACCGCCTCGACGTGGCTGGGCGCCATCTCGTGCTGATCGGCGACAAGTCGATGCAGGTCGTCGACGCGACGCCCTTCGTCGCATCGGCGCCGGCGGCGGCGGGCGCGCGCTAGCTCTCCCGGCGAAGCGCGCGGCGCTAGTCGAAGCGCTCGAGCAGGTAGGCGGCGAGGTCGCGCCGCTCGCCGGCGTCGAGCGGGACGAGTGGCATCGGAGGCGTCGGCGCGGCGAGGAAGGCCGCGAGGCTCGCCTCGTCGTGGCGCGACGCCAGGCTCCGCAACGCGACGGGGACGACGCCCGGCTCGGCGCGGTCGACGTCGTGGCAGTGTGCGCACGCGTGCGTGTCCCACAGCGCCGCGCCCTGCTCGGCGCGCCCCGACCCGGCGGCGTCGGACGGCGCGTCGAAGCGCTCGGCGGCGTGCGCTCCCCCGCCCTCGCCGCGCCAGACGCGGTAGACGGCTCCGGCGTAGTCGTCGGAGACGTAGATGCTGCCATCGGCGCCCTCGGCGACGTCGACCGGACGTCCGACCACGTCCTCGTCGCGCTCGAAGCCGACCGCGAAGTCGCGTTCCTCGATCTTGCCGTCGGGTCCCCAGTGCAGCGAGACGACCTTGTAGCCGCTCTTCTCCGTGCGGTTCCAGGAGCCGTGCAGGGCGACCAGCGCCGCGCCCCGCCAGTCGGCGGGAAGCGCTGCGCTGCGCAGGAAGGTGATCCCGAGCGGGGCCGTGTGGGCTCCGAAGGCGTGCGCCGGCGCGACCGAGCGGCGCGCGCGCTCCTCGTGCCCGGCTCCGACGTCGGGGTCGAGCACGCGGTCGCCGTTCGCGACCGGCCAGCCGTAGAAGCCGCCGGCGACGATCCGGTTCAGCTCGCAAGGCGGGAAGTCGTCGCCGAGCAGGTCGCGGCCGTTGTCGGTCGCATACAGGTCGCCGGTTCCGGGCTGCCAGTCGAAGCCGACGCTGTTGCGCAGCCCCGTGGCGTGGAGCTCCTCCGCGCTCCCGTCGGGCCGGAAACGCAGCATCGCGGCGCGTCGCTCGTCGCGCTCGAAGCACACGTTGCAGCTCGAGCCGACGGTGACGTACATCCAGCCGTCGGGGCCGAAGCGGACGGTGCGCGTCCAGTGATTGCCGCCCGAAGGGAGGCCGTCGACGACGCGCGCGTACTCGCCGCGCAGCTCGCCGCTCCGGGGATCGATGCGCACGCGTCCGACGCCGTCGCCCTCGGCCACGTAGAGCCAGTCCTCGTGGAGGTCGAGGCCGTGCGGGAGATCGAGGCCGGTGAGCAGCGCGACCGCTCCGTCCGACCGTCCGTCGCCGTCGGCGTCTGGAGCGAGCCGCCACACCTCGCCCTGGCGCGGGCGCGATGCGAGCAGCGCGCCGCCGGGCAGCGGGCGCAAGAAGCGCACCCCCGAGAGCCCGCTCGCCCAGACGCCGATCGAGAAGCCGTCGGCCGCGCGGATCCGCTCGCCGAACGCGTCGGCCGGCGGCGCGTCGCCGCCGCCCCAGCCGAACAGGATGTGCAGGATCGGCGCGTTGACGGCGTAGCGCTCGGGCAGCAGCGCGCACGCGAATGCGCCGAGCGCCGCCGCGACGGCGAGCGCGAGCGCGGCGACCGGGAGTCGGTGCTTCACGGGTGCGTACTATCCCCGCGCGAGCCGCTTCCGGCCAGCGGCGCCGCTCGATTCCCGCGGGGAGCCCTTGACGCGCCGAGCCGACTGGCGCACTGGTATGCGCTCCCTGGAGGCGGCAGTGACGCGACGGATTCGGGTGGGCGACACGGTGCAGGTCATCAGCGGCGCGGACCGCGGCAAGCAGGGCCGCGTGCTCGCCGTCGAGGCCGAGCGCGTGCGCGTCGAGAAGGTGCGCATGCAGAAGCTGCACCTGAAGCCGGGCCGGAAGGCGCAGCGCACCGGGGGCATCCTCGAGCGCGAGGGATTCATCCACGCGTCCAACGTGATGCTGGTCGACAGCGAGACGGGCGCGCCCAGCCGCGTGCGCTTCCAGCGAGACGACAAGTCCCGGAGCGTCCGGGTGTACGCGAAGAGCGGCGCGCGCGTTCCCGAGCCGGCGCGGAAGTAAGGGGGAGCCGGTGGCGAAGAAGGGAAAGCGCGAGAAGATCAAGCTCGAGTCGTCGGCCGGTACCGGTCACTTCTACACGACTGCGAAGAACAAGCAGAACACGCCCGGGAAGATCGAGCTGAAGAAGTACGACCCGGTCGTGCGCAAGCACGTCGTCTACAAAGAGACGAAGCTCAAGTAGCGGTCTCTCCCGCCGCGCGGCTATCCTCGGCGCGCGCGGTCGCCGTCGGCGGCGGCGGTGTCGGCCCGACACGGAAGAGCGGCCGAGGCCCGGCAGAGGGCTCGGACAGACGTCACGGAAGGGGACGAATCGGAATGGCTTGGGTGATCACGAGACTGTGCCGCGATTGCGTCGACCAGTCGTGCGTCGAGGTGTGTCCCGTCGACTGCATCTACGGCTACGACGGCGGCGACGCCGAGACGTTCCCGAATCAGCTCTACATCGATCCCGAAGAGTGCATCAACTGCGGCGTCTGCGAGCCGGAGTGCCCGTGGGAGGCGATCTTCGAGGACGAGCAGGTCCCGGACCTCTTCCAGGAGGACATCGCGCTCAACGCGAAGGTCGTCGACGAGAAGGACGCGTTCTCGGTGCCCGAGGTCGACGAGAAGGACAAGCCGTCGCCGGAGCAGATCGCCGAGAACAAGACGAAGTGGGGCTACGCCTGAGATCGCAGGCAGGTTAGTCGCCGGGCGGCGGGCCGAAGGCCCGCGCCATCACCTCCGCGGCGCGCGCGCGATCGACCGGTCCCGCCCAGGCCTCGAGCTGGGCGACGGCCTGATGCACGAGCATCCAGCGCCCGGAGACCGTGCGGGCGCCGCGCGCCTCCGCGTCGCGCAGCAGCCGCGTGCGCTCGGGCGCGTAGACGGCGTCGAGCACGAGCGCACCGGGGTCGATCGCCGCCGCCGGCGCCGGCGAGGCGTCGCTGCCGAGCCCGACCGAAGTCGTGTTCACGAGCACGTCGTGGCGCGTGCTCGCGAGCGCGTCGAGCGGCCCCGCGCCGTCGGCGCCGAGCTCGCGCGCCAGCGCCTCGGCGCTCGCGACGGTGCGGTTCAGCACCGTCACCGCCGCGCCGCGCACGCACAGCCCGTAGACGACCGCGCGCGCGGTGCCGCCGGCGCCGAGCACGACGACGCGAGCCCCGGCGAGCGGCCGCACGGACTCGAGCGCCCGGACCGCGCCGACCCAGTCGGTGTTCGAGGCGCGCAGCCGCCCCGACTCGGCGACGATGGTGTTCGCGGCGCCGATGCGGCGCGCGGTGTCGTCGACCTCGTCGACGAGATCGAGCACCCGCGTCTTGTGCGGGATCGACACCGAGAGCTGCCGCACGCCGGCCGCGCGCGCCTCGCCGACCGCGGCCGCGAGTCGCTCGGGCGGCACGTCGAACGCCAGGTACACGGCGTCGAGGCCGAGCTCGGCGTAGGCTGCGGCGTGCATCGCCGGCGAGCGCGTGTGCCCGGCCGGGTGCAGCACGATCCCGCAGCGCGCGGTCGTCGAGCCCGGCGCGGCGCGTTCGAAGCGCTCGCAGAGCGAGCCGGATTCGGGCGGCGATTCGCTGGACAGCGGCGCGACCTCCGACGGCGGCGGGGCGCTCCCGCCGGCGCTGCGAGGCTATCCGATCGCGCCGCGGGCCCCTACACTCGGGCCGCACGCGCACGCGAGGAGGCAGCGGTGGGCGAACGATCGACACGGCCGTCGGGGACGCCGCGGGTCGCGATCCTGATGGGGAGCGCGAACGACTGGGACGTGATGCAGGCCGCCGAGAAGATGCTCGACGAGCTCGACATCGGGAGCGACGCGCGCGTGATCTCGGCCCACCGCACGCCCGAGCGGCTCACGCGCTTCCTCGCCACGGCCGAGCAGGACGGCATCGAGATCGTGATCTGCGGCGCCGGAATGGCCGCGCACCTCGCCGGCGTGACGGCCGCGCACACGTCGCTGCCGGTCCTCGGCGTACCGCTGCCGGGGTCGTCGCTCGGCGGCCTCGACGCGCTGCTCGCGACGGTCCAGATGCCCGGCGGCATCCCGGTCGCGACCTTCGCGATCGGCAAGGCGGGCGCGAAGAACGCCGCGCTCTTCGCGGCGGCGATCCTCGCCGGGCGCGACCCGGCCGTGCGCGAACGGCTCGCGAAGTTCCGGGAGGCGCAGAGCGCCGCCGTGCCCGAGCGGCCCGCTCGCGGCTAGGTCAAGCGCGGCATAGCCGCGTGCGGTGCGAGGCGTAGCCGAGCGGAGTCGGACGGCGGCCTCCGCTGCTGCAACGCCCCGGCTTCGTCGCCGAATCCCGGTTCGCGCTCCTAGGTCGAGCGCTTCGCCGCCTCGAGCTCGCGCACCCGCGCCAGCGCCGCGCGCAGGTCGTCCCAGACCGCGCGCCGGTTCTCGTCGGTGTACTGGCGCAGCACGAAGGCCGGGTGGAAGGTCGGCATCAGCGGCGTGCCGCGGTACTCCTGCCAGGTGCCGCGCACGCGCGTGATCGCGATCTCGCGGCCCAGCAGCAGGCTGGCGGCCGGCTTTCCGAGCGCGACGATCACCTTCGGGCGCACCGCGTCGATCTGACCGTCGAGGAAGGGGCGGCAGGTGGCGGCCTCGTCGGCGAGCGGCGTGCGGTTGCCCGGCGGACGACACTTGACGATGTTGCAGATGTAGACCTCGCTGCGCGGGATCTCGAGACCGCGCTC
>CAZQYK010000600.1:0-4905 GCA_964597285.1 uncultured Spirochaetales bacterium | reverse complement strand
ACCAGACAGCCAGCACGCCGAACGGGAGTGCGAGAGCCGTGCCCAGATAGGCCGGGATGTGGATGAAGCCCATAATCCACATCTTGCCGAGAGGAAGATGACCCTCGGCTAGCACGATGGCGGTTGACACGCGGAGTAGGGCGAGGGAAACCGCGCAGACCCAGGTAGCGAGCAATACGGCCAGCAAGAAGATCGCCCGGTTCGAGGCATCAGGGGCGGCCTGCACTGTGACTCCCGCCATAGATCCTGCAGCCCAACGGATCAGGCGCTCAGCTGCGGACAACAGCGCCGCCGAAGGTCGCTGACCCACCCAAGTTGAATGCCAGAAGGCTACTAAACCTCAATTGAAACGCGCTGTTGGCCGTCAGCTGCAGCGCCTTGTTGGGCTGCAGGCCGCGCTCCCATCATGCAAGGGAAAGCCGCCCCGCGGCGGACTTGGAGCCGTAGAAATGCCAGTCCCCGTGGTGGCAGAAGTTGATGAACCAATCGAGGGCCGGGGTCGTGAGATAGTAGTTGTCTTCGAATCGCTTCGGATCTCGGAAGTGCATGTGGCTTCTTACGAATTCGCGGACCGGAACCGGAGAGTCAAGGGAAAGCGGCGAGAACCGTCGGTTGCGTGGGACTGCGCGCCACCCAGCGATCTGGTCGTTGAACGCGAGGAGGCTCTGCGGTGGACTCGACGCGATATGTCGCTCGGTGACGCGGTGTAGACGCTCCACGCTCGCACGCTCGGTAAGGCGGCGCTCGGTAAGGCGGGAGCAGCGACCATCGTAGAAGTAGCCTTCTGTATCGAAGGGGAAGCGCCGTTGGAGCCTTGCGAAGAACTCGGACTTCTTCAGGAAGCGCACGCGTTTCACCTTTGGTGTTGTTCCTGCAGCCCAACTATTAATGCACAGCAAAGGATTAGGGCTGCTGTGCTCCGCAGCCCATGGTACTCGGGGCGTGCGGGAAGGGCTCGCAATCTCGCGGGGATGGCGCCGGGATTCGGGGTCCTTTTCCTGCGGAGTCTCGCAGTGTGCTCCGATCGGAGCCGCCAGGGGGTGCCCGGGTCGGTTCGAATGGCGAGCGTCGCGAGAGAGATTTCCGTCGCGGGTGTGACCGGATCCGTCACGGGCTCGGCCTAGCTTCCGGGTCCCGGTCCCGGATGCGAGGTCGAGATGGCTGTGGTGGCGGCGATCGTCGAGCGCCGCGAGGCGCTCGTGCGCGGGCGCTGTGCGTCACGGGCTCGGGCGCCGTGCGACTTGGAGGCGCGTCTGGTCGCCGAGGCGCGCCGGCCGGCGGGGCTGCGGCGTGCGGTGGCTCGGGTCGCCGGGCGCCTGGTGGCGACGCGCGCCTGGGAGCGGCTCGGGTTCGCTCGGCTCGGCGACTATGCGGTCGAGTGCGCGGGGGTGTCGGCGCGCGAGCTGCGCGACCTGGCGCGCGTCGATGCGGCGCTCGCGCGGCTTCCTGGACTGGATGTGGCCTTCGGTCGTGGCGAGATCGGGTGGACTCAGCTGCGGCTCCTGTGTCGGGTGGCGACGGAAGACGACGAGAGGCGTTGGCTGGAGCTGGCCTCGCGGCTGACGACGCGCGCACTCGCGCGCGAGGTGCGCGCGGTGGATCGCGTCGCGCGCGAGCCGCTCTCGACCGTGGACGAGGAGAGCGACCGGCGCGACGGGATCGTGCTGCGCCTCACGCCGCGCGCTCGCTCGCGCTGGTGGGGCGCGCGGCAGGTCGGGAGCCGGGTCGCGGGACACGCGCTGTCGCACGGGGCGTTTGCCGAGGTGCTCGTCGCGGAGGTGATGTCGGGGGTCGGCGTCGATGGGGACGTCGCGCCGGACGAGACCGAACGGGCGCACGCGCGGGATCGCGGCGGTTCGCGGGTGGAGTCGTCCGAGATCGTCGGGCGGCGAGTTCCGTCGCTCGCGCCTCCGCCCTCGCCCGAGATCGCCGCGCTCGAGCGGGGTCTGGCGGAGGCCGACGCATTCGAGCTCGATCGGCGTCTGCGTCTCGCGGTGCGGATGGAGGCGCGCGGCCTCGCGCGCGTCGCGCGGCTGCTGGCCGACGTCGTCGCGTGGGGCCTGCACCGCGATGCGGGCTACAACGGTCTCGACCGGTACGCCGAGGAGCGGCTCGGGATCTCGGCGAGCCGGGCGCGGGCGCTGCTGCGGATCGAGCGGGCGGCGCGGACGTGTGCGCCGCTTCGCGAGGCCTTGGCGGCGGGGCGCCTGTCCTGGGTCCAGGCCCATGCACTCGTACCGCTGCTGCTCGAGGCCGCATCCGGAAGGCACCGCGCGGAGTGGGTCGACCACGCGCAGCGGGTCAGCGTCCGCAGGCTCGGCGACGACGTCGAGCGGGCGCTCGCGTCGGGCGACTTCGCACCTCCGCCGCTCGCGCCCGGTCCGGGGACCCCGACGCTCGAGTCCGACCCCGCGGGTCTCCAACCGGGTGCCAACGCAGACTCCGCGAAGGAGACGGCGCGCCTCTTCTTCACGGTGCCGCTCGAGGTCGGGCCGCTCTTCCGTGCGATCCTCGCGACGGTGCAGCGGCGGATCGAGCGGATTCGCGGGCGTCCGGCGACCCGGAGCGACGCGCTCGAGGCGATGCTCGATCATGCCCTCGCGGCATGGCAGCCCGAGCGTCCGAGCGCGCGCGAGCGACGCGAGTGGGCGGTGTTCGAGCGCGATGGCTGGCGCTGCACGGCGCCGGGGTGCACGTCGTATCGCCGGCTCGAGCGCCACCACGTCGTCTTCCGCTCGCGCGGCGGCGGTGACGAGCCTTCGAATCTGACGACCTTGTGCGCGTGGCACCACCGGCGCGGCATCCACGACGGCGTGCTGCGCTGCACCGGCGCGGCGCCCGGAAGGCTGCGCTTCGAGCTCGGGTTGCGTGCGGGGGCGCCGGCGCTCGCGGCGTTCGGATCGGGGGACGTCGTGGCTGGCTAAGCGAGCCGGTGCTTCTGCACCTTTCCGGTCTCCGTCCGCGGCAGGCTCTCGACGGCGATCCACTCGCGCGGGAGCTTGAAGCCGGCCAGGCGCTCGGCGCCCCAGCGGCGCAGCGCGTCGGAGTCGAGTGCGGCGCCGGGGCGAGCCGGCACGACGTAGGCACGGCCCGCCTCGCCCCAGCGCGCGTCGGGCACGCCGACGATCGCGATCTCGGCCACGTCGGGGTGCTCCGTGTACGCGGCCTCGACCTCGGCCGGGTAGACGTTCTCGCCCCCCGAGATGTACATGTCCTTCGCGCGGCCGACGAGCGTGAGATAGCCCTCGTCGTCGCACGTCGCGAGGTCGCCGGTGCGCAGCCACTCGCCGCGCAGCGTCGCCGCGGTGTCGGCCGGGCGCCCCCAGTAGCCGAGCATGTTGATCGGGCCGCGGACGACGATCTCGCCGGGCTCTCCCGGCGCCGGCTCGCGCCACTGCTCCAGCGGGCCGTCGACGCTCGCCGGCGTCACGAGGCGCAGCTCGGCGTGGAAGACCGGCCGGCCGACGCTGCCCGCCTTCCGCACGGCGTCCTCGGCGTCGAGGCAGCAAAGGATCGAGGTCTCCGTCTGCCCGAAGCCCTGCTTCAGCACCAGGCCGCGCCGCTCGTACGCGCGGATCTGCTCCACGGGCACCGCGGCGCCGGCGCCGAAGAGAAAGCGCAGCGAGCGCAGGTCCGGCGGCGGCGCGGCGCGCTCGAGCGCGTCGAGCAACAGCGCCAGCTGCGTCGGGACCGCGCCGAGGAAGGTCGCGCGCTCGTCGGCGGCGCGGCGCCAGGCGCGCTCGGCGTCGAAGCGCGCCTCGAGCAGCACGCTCGCGCCGGCGTAGAGCGTCGGGAGCGCGAGGATCGCGAGCCCGAAGGAGTGGAAGAGCGGCAGGATCACGAGCGCGCGGTCGTCGCGGCGCAGGCCGAAGAAGAGCTGCGCGTTGAGACAGTTGTAGAGCGTCTTGCGGTGCGGGAGCAGCGCGCCCTTCGGCTCGCCGGTGGTGCCCGAGGTGTACATCAGCAGCATCGGGTGGTCGGGCGCCACGGGGAGGACGCTCGCGTGCGGCGCGTGCGCGGCGAGCGCATCCTCGTACGCGTCGGGGCACGCGAGGCGCTGCGGCGCGTCGGCGAGGCCGGCGCACGCGCGGGCGGCGACGCCATCGAGCGCGGTCTCGTGCAGCAGCACGCGCGGCGTGCAGTCGGCGAGCACGCGGCGCACCTCGGGCGCGGTGAAGCGCGCGTTGATCGGCACCGCGATTGCGCCGATTCGCGCGGCGCCGAGCACCGCCTCGAGATAGGCCGTGCGGTTGCCGAGCAGCAGCGCGACGCGCTCGCCCGGACCCGCGCCGAGTGCGGCGAGCAGCGCCGCGCAGCGGCCGACGCGCGCGTCGAGCGCGCGGTAGTCGAGGCGGCGCTCGGCGTCGGCGAGGGCAGGGTGCGCGGGCCCGATGCGGGCGCGCTGCGCCGTCCAGCCGCCGACGTTGTGCAGGGGCGAGGGGCCGCTCACGGCGGGGGGAGATAGCAGACCGGCCCGCCGGCGACGCGGGCCATTACGTCGCGGGTCATCGCCAGCATGACCTCGAAGGGGCATGATCCGGCGCATGGGCCGGCGGGACGCACGCGGCGGATCGCGGCGCGGCTGCGGCGCGCTGCTGCGCGACGCGCGCCGCCGGCGCGGCGTGTCGCAGCTCGGGCTCCCGCTCGAGGCCGGCGTCTCGACGCGCCACCTGAGCTTCCTCGAGACGGGCCGCGCCGAGCCGAGCCGCGAGATGGTGCTGCGGCTCGCCGTCGCGCTCGACCTGCCGCTGCGCGAGCGCAACCTCTGGCTCGGTGCCGCCGGCTTCGCGTCGGTCTACGCCGAGACGCCGCTCGACGCGCCCGAGCTCGCGACGCTGCGCCGCGTGCTCGTCGGCCTGATCGACCGCTTCGATCCGTACCCGGCGCTGCTGATCGACCGCGCGT
>CAZQYK010000599.1:0-3653 GCA_964597285.1 uncultured Spirochaetales bacterium | reverse complement strand
AGAAGCTGCCCGAGCCCGACGCTCCCGGCGTCGCGGCGCCCGACTTCGTGCCGGGCCCCGACGCGCTCGGCTTCAACGACCTCGTCACCGACGGCGACGGGGTGCTGCGCCGCGGTCTCCTGATGCTGTGGGACGCCGACGACCAGCCGTCGTTCGCGCTGGGCCTCCAGCTCGCGCTGCACCACCTGCACGCCGAAGGCCTCTCGCTCGAGGCCGACCCGCGCCGGCCCGAGTGGGTGCGGCTCGGCCCGGCGACGATCCCGCCGCTCGAGCCGAACGACGGCGGCTACGTCGGCGTCGACGCCGGCGGCTACCAGGTGCTGCTCGACTTCGCGGCGGGCCGCGACGGCTTCGCGTCCTATACGCTCGACGACGCGCTCGACGGCGTCGTGCCGCCCGAGGCGCTGCGCGACCGGATCGTGATCGTCGGCACCACGTCGCCGAGCGTGAAGGACGCGTTCCTGACGCCGCTCGCGGGCGGGACGATCCACGGCATCGAGGTGCACGCGCACCTGGCCGACCAGCTGGTGCGCTGGGCGCACGGCCGCGCGGCGCCGCTGCGCTTCTGGAGCGAGGCCGGCGAGACGGCGTGGATCTTCGCGTGGAGCCTTCTCGCGGCCGGGCTCGCGGCGGCCGCGCGCGGGCCGGGGACGCTGGCCGCGGGCCTGGCCGGCGTGGTCGTCGCGCTGGGCGGCTCCAGCGCGGCGCTGTTCGCGGCCGGGGTCTGGGTGCCGGCGGCTCCCCCGCTCGCGGCCGCGCTCGGCTCGGGCGGCATCGTGCTCGGCGACGTCGTGCGGCGCATGCGCGCCGAGCGCGCAGCGGTGATGGACCTGTTCGGACGCTACGTGTCGCGCCCGGTCGCCCGCGAGCTGTGGCAGCGCCGCGCCGAGTTCATGGACGGCCGCCGCCCGCGGCCGCAGCGGATGGTGATCACCGCGATGCTCACCGACCTGCGCGGCTACACCGGCGCCGCCGAGAAGATGGACCCCGGCGCGCTGATGGACTGGGTCAACGAGTACATGGACGCGATGACCCAGGTGATCGAGGACCACGGGGGCTTCGTCGACGACTACACCGGCGACGGCATCAAGGCGAACTTCGGCGTGCCGATCCATCGCGGCACGCCCGACCAGGTCCGGCGCGACGCTCGGACGGCCACGCGCTGCGCGCTCCAGATGGGCCGCACCCTCGAGCGGCTCGACGACGACTGGCGCCGCCGCGGACTGCCGACCGCACGGATGCGCATCGGTCTGTTCACCGGCGAGGTCGTCGTCGGCAGCATCGGCAGCCGCGCGCGGATGAAGTACACGACGGTCGGCGACACGGTGAACACGGCCGCGCGCCTCGAGGCCTTCCGCAAGGAGGAGTTCGAGGCCGAGGACGCGGGCGGCGCCGGCGCGACGTTCCGCGTGATCATCGGGGGCACGACCTACGCACAGCTCGGCGACTCCTTCGAAACGGTCTTCCTCGGCGAGCACGCGCTGCGCGGCCGCGGCGAGCCCGTCGCGATCCATCGGGTGCTCGGCGAGCGACGGCGGCCCGAGAAGGAGGAGGCATGAGACACGGATTGATCCTGGTGGCGACGGCGCTCTGTACGCTCGCGGGCTGCCGCGACGCCGGCCCGACGGAGGTCGCGACCGCGGCGGTGTCGCAGGGCCCGCCGCCCGAGCGCTCGGTGAGCGCGCTCGGGCGGCTTGAGCCCGAGGACGGGATCTTCCGCATCGCCGGGCCCTCGGGCCCGGGCGCGGTGATCGCCGAGCTGCGCGTCGACGAGGGCGACGCCGTCGCGCGCGGCGACCTGATCGCGGTGCTCGACACGGTGCCGATGCTCTCGGCCGACATCGCGCGGCTGCGCGCCGAGCTGGCCAACGCGAAGAACGAGCGCGACCGGCATCTCGAGCTCAACTCGAATCGGGTGGTCTCGGACTCGCTGCGCGAGGAGCGCGAGACCCACGTGCGGGTGGTCGAGGCGCAGCTCGCCCACGCACGCGCGGAGTACGAGCGCGCGCACGTACGCTCGCCGATCGACGGCCACGTGCTCTACGTGCACGCGCGCGCGGGCGAGCGCGTCGGCGAGCCGGGCATCGTCGAGCTCGGTCGCACCGACCGCATGTTCGCGATCGCCGAGGTCTACGAGGACGACATCGGCCGCGTCCGCGTCGGCCAGCGCGCGCGCGTCTCGAGCCCGGTGCTCGGCGAGCCGCTCGAGGGCACCGTCGACTGGGTGCACCTCCGGGTCGCGGTGCAGGACGCGCTCGGCACAGATCCCGCGGCGCGCAAGGACGCGCGCGTCGTCGAGGTGGAGGTGCGCCTCGACGACAGCGCGCCGGCGGCGGGGCTCACGAACCTCCAGGTCGAGGTGGAGATCGAGCCCGACCGGGCGGAGTAGGGCATGGCGATCGCCCTGGGCTGGATGCAGCTCAAGCACCAGAAGGTCCGGCTGCTGGTCGCGATCTCCGGCATCGCATTCGCGGTGATCCTGATCCTGATGCAGCTCGGCTTCCGCTCGTCGCTGCTCGACAGCGCGGTGCGCTACCTCGAGAAGCTCCATTACGACGTCGTGATCCTCTCGCCCGATTCCCTCTACATCGCGCGTACGACGCCCTTCTCGAGCCGGCGGCTCTACCAGGCCGGCGGCGTGCCGGGCGTCACCGACGTGAGTCCGGTCTACGCCTCGGTCGCAGTCTGGAAGAATCCGTTCGACCACAGCACGCGCAACCTGTTCGCGCTCGGCGTCGACCCGTCCGACGCGGTGCTCGACGCGACCGGCGTCGCCGAGGGACTGCGCGGCGTGCGCCGCCGCGATGCGCTGCTCTTCGACGCGCTGTCGCGCCCCGAGCACGGCCCGGTGGCGGAGGAGCTCCGCGCGGGCCGGCCGATCGTCACCGAGGTGAACGAGAGACGCGTCGAGGTGGTGGGCCTGTTCGAGGTGGGGACCTCGTTCGGCATCGATGCGAGCGCGCTCACCAGCGAGGACAACTTCCTGCGCCTGTTCCCCGACCGCGTGCGCACCCAGATCGACATCGGCCTGGTGCGCCTCGAGCCCGGCGTCGACCCGGTGGCGGCGCGCGACGCGATCCGGGCGGTGCTGCCCGACGACGTGCTCGTGCTGACCCGCGCCGAATGGGTGCAGCGCGAGAAGGACTACTGGATGGTGACGACCCCGATCGGCACCATCTTCACCTTCGGCGCGGTGATCGGCTTCGTCGTCGGGGCGATCATCGTCTACCAGATCCTGTTCGCCGACGTCTCGGACCACCTGCCCGAGTACGCGACGCTGAAGGCGATGGGCTACTCGAACCGCTACGTGTCGGGCGTCGTGATCCAGCAGGCGGTGATCTTGGCGGTGCTCGGCTTCCTGCCCGGCGCGCTGATCTGCCTGTGGCTCTACCGCGTCGTGGGCGAGGCCACGCGGCTGCCGATGGTGCTCGGCTCCGACCGGGCGGTCGCGGTGCTCGGGCTTACGGTGCTGATGTGCTCGCTCTCAGGCCTGCTCGCGCTGCGCAAGGTGCGGTCGCTCGACCCGGCGGACGTCTTCTGATGGACGGCGCGCCGATCGCGATCGAGGGCGTCAGCCACTTCTACGGCTCGGGCGAGCTGCGCAAGCAGATCCTCTTCGACGTCAGCACGGAGATCGAGGGTGGCGAGATCGT
>CAZQYK010000598.1:0-3683 GCA_964597285.1 uncultured Spirochaetales bacterium | reverse complement strand
CCGCACCGCGTGCACGCCGGCCAGCTCCGCGAGCGTCGCCGCGGCGGCGAGCTCCACCTCCGTCGCCGACGCCGCGTCGCGCAGGCTCGGCAGCGCGTCGAGCTCGAGCACGAGAGCGCGCATCAGCGCGCCTCCCCGAGGCTTCGCTGCAGCTCGTCGGCCAGCTCCTGGGCGTACTCGCGAACCTTCACCTCGTCGTCCCCCTCCACCATCACGCGCGCCTTCGGGTCGGTGCCGCTGTAGCGCACGAGCACGCGGCCCGCGTCGCCGAGCTCCGCCTCGACCCGGACGTTCGTCTTGCGGAACACCGCCAGCTCGTCGATCGGCCGCTTGCGCGCGACCGCGACGCTGACGAGCACCTGCGGAACGCGCTCGAAGCCGGCCACGAGCTCGGAGAGCGGCCGCTCGGTGCGCCGCTGGATCGCGAGCACCTGGAGCGCCGTCAGCAGCCCGTCGCCGGTCGTGTTGTGGTCGAGCATCACGACGTGGCCCGACTGCTCGCCGCCGAGGTTGTAGCCGCCGGCGCGCATCACCTCGACGACGTAGCGGTCGCCGACGTCGGTGCGCACGAGGCCGAGGTCGTAGCGGGCGAGCGCGCGCTCGAGCCCGAGGTTGCTCATCACGGTGGCGACGACGGCGCCGCCGGCGAGGCGCTCGCGCTCGCTGAAGTCGCGCGCGAGCAGCGCGAGGAGCGCGTCGCCGTCGACGACGCGGCCGCGCTCGTCGATCATCACGCAGCGGTCGGCGTCGCCGTCGAGCGCGATGCCGGCGTCGGCGCCGGTCTCGACCACGCGCGCCGCCGCGCGCTCGGGGTGCAGCGCGCCGCAGCCGGCGTTGATGTTGCGGCCGTTCGGCTCGACGCCGAGCGCGTGGAGCTCCGAGCCGAGCTCCTGCATCACGGTCGGGCCCACCTTGTAGGCCGCGCCGTGGCCGCAGTCGAGCACGATCCGCACGCCGTCGAGCGACAGCTCGCGCGGAAAGCAGCTCTTGAGGAAGACGATGTAACGCCCCGTCACGTCGTCGATCCGGCGCGCGGCGCCGATCGCGTCGGGGCTCGCGCGGTGGCGCGCGAGCTCGCCCGAGGTCACCAGGCGCTCGATCTCGAGCTCGATCGCGTCGGGCAGCTTGAAGCCGTCGCGCGAGAAGAACTTGATGCCGTTGTCCTGGTACGCGTTGTGGCTCGCCGAGATCATCACGCCGGCGTCGCAGCGCATGTCGACGGTGAGGAAGGCCATGCCGGGCGTCGGCATCGGACCCACCTGGAGCACGTCGACGCCCATCGAGCACAGGCCGGCGGCGAGCGCGTCCTCGAAGAGGTAGCCCGACAGGCGCGTGTCCTTGCCGATGATCACGCGGTGGCGCTCGCCGCGGCCGTCGCCGAACACGTGCGCCACGGCCTGGCCGAGCGCGAGCGCGACCTCGGCCGTCATCGGGTGGACGTTCGCGCGGCCGCGCACGCCATCGGTGCCGAACAGGCGCTCGCTCACGCGCCGCCGCCTTGCGCGCGTGGCGGACCCGCGTCGACCGGGCTGCGGCCACTGCGCTCGACCGGGATCGGCGCGATCCGAAGCCGCACGACGATCGCCCTCGGCTCCTCCATCCAGATGTGGTCGGGCAGCGAGAGGCGCACGCTGCGCTCGGCCGGCGCGCTCAGCGTCCGCAGGTCGACCGCCTCGGTCACCGCCTCGCGCATCCGCAGCACCTCGCGCCGCTCGCCGGTCAGCCAGACGTTCCGCGGCTCGACGTCGACGCCGGTGATCGCGAAGCCGGCCGCCGGCTCGCCGACCAGGTCCGCGCGCACCGGCAGCGACTTGCGCCCGCGCCGCGCGAAACGCACCGCGAGGCTCGCCGGCGAGCGGCTGACGATGCGCGCGCCGCGCGGCAGCTGCTCCTCGATGCGGCCGGTGTCGATCTCGTAGACGGCGTCGCCCGGCTGGGCACCGGAGACGTCGACGCGGTAGTCGATCCGCGACGGGCCGACGTCGCGCAGCGCGGCGCGGCTGCCGAGCACGCGGACGTTCACGGTGCGGGCGCTCTGGTCGACGAGCACGAGCTCCTCGGGCACGGCGTTGAACACGATCGGGATGTCGACGCCGCGCTCGATGTCCGAGGTGCCGTGCGCCATGCCCCACAGCACCATCGCGATCAGCCACGCGAGCAGCAGCGTCCCGATCCGCAGCGGCACGGCCCGACCCTAGCCCGCCGGCCGCAGCGACGCGTCGCGCTGCAGCTCTTCGTGCGGCGCCTCGCCGGGCGGCTCGAGCGTGAGTCCGGCGACCGGGATGTCGCGCAGGTCGCGGCGCTCGCCGTTCAGGATGTCGCGCAGCACGCCGCGCAGCCGCGGCGCGTCGAGGCCCTGCACCATCGCGCCGCCGAGCGCCACCGACATCGCGCCGGTCTCCTCGGAGACGACGACCACGAGTGCGTCGGTCTCCTCGGTCAGACCGACCGCGGCGCGGTGGCGCGTGCCGACGCCGTCCGGCAGATCGGCGCGCATCGTCAAGGGCAGGATGCAGCCCGCGTAGGCGATGCGGCCGCTCTGGATCACGACCGCCCCGTCGTGCAGCGGCGAGTAGGGGATGAAGATCGAGATCAGCAGGTCCTTCGTCACCGCGGCGTCGAGGGCAGGACCGGTCTCGATCTGGTCGTCGAGCTGCGTATCGCGCTCGAGCACCATCAGCGCGCCGATCCGCTTGCGGGCGAGCTCCTGACTCGCGCGCACGATCTCCTCGAGCATCTGCGTCTCGCGCTGCGCCGAGGCCGAGGGGAAGATGCCGCGGCCCACCCGCGCGAGCGCGCGGCGGATGTCGTGCTGGAAGAGCACGATCACGATCAGCACGCCGTAGCGCAGGAAGTTCTCGAGGACGGTGTTCAGCGTGACGAGCTGGAAGACCTCCGATGCGACGCTCGCGGCGAAGAGCACGAGCAGGCCGAGCAGGATCTGGAACGCGCGCGTGCCGCGGATCAGCAGCAAGAGCCAGTAGATGCCGATCGTGACGAGCACGATGTCGACCACGTCGCGGACCGGGTCGAAGTTCGCGCCGAAGTACTCGAGCCCGTCGCGCAGCAGGCCCCAGAGGGTCTCGATCACCGAGCGCCCTCCCCGCTCCGCTCCCGCGCCTCGCGCAGCGCGCGCGCCACCGCGCACGCGCGCACCGCGCCGGCGACGTCGTGGACGCGCACCGCGTCGGCGCCCTCGTAGACGGCGATCGCGCACGCGGCGTGGGTCGCCGCGTCGCGCGCACTCGGATCGGCGTCGCCGGTGAGCCGCCCGAGGAAGCACTTGCGCGACGGGCCGACCATCACCGCGTACGGCCCGCCCACCGCCGCGCGCAGCACGCCCAGGCGCGCGAGCAGCGCGAGGTTGTCCTCGGGCCGCTTGCCGAAGCCGATGCCGGGGTCGACGACGAGCGCGCGATCGGGCACGCCGGCCGCGCGCGCGAGCGCGAGCGACGCGCGCAGCTCGTCCGCGACCTCGGCGATCACGTCGTCGTAGTGCGGCGCGCGCTGCATCGTCGCGGGCGTCCCGCGCGCGTGGCCGACGACCAGCGCGGCGCCGGCGCGCGCCGCGACCGCGGCGATCTCGGAGTCGAACGCGAGGCCGGAGACGTCGTTGACGGCGCGCGCGCCGGCATCGAGCGCGGCGTCGGCGACCGCGGCCTTGCGCGTGTCGATCGAGATCG
>CAZQYK010000597.1:0-2755 GCA_964597285.1 uncultured Spirochaetales bacterium | reverse complement strand
TCGCGGTGATCGGCGCCGCGGCACTGGCGATGGGCCTGCTCATGACGCTCGGCGTCGGCGGCCCGATCTGGGCGCAGTGGGTCGCCTTCGCGGTGCTCGCGGTGGTCTTCAACGTGTTCTTCCGCCACCGCATCTACACGGTGCTCGTCGGCCGCTCGCCGGGGCTCGCGCCCGAGCTCGAGGGCGAGTCGGGCGTCGCGCTCGAGCGCATCGAGCCCGGCGCGATCGGCGCGGTCGAGCTGCGCGGCACCACCTGGCGCGCGCGCAACGTCGGCGTCGCGGCCGTCGAGGCGCGGGCCGCCGTCCGGGTCGAGGGGAAGCACGGCATCCTGCTCGAGGTGAGCGGCTAGCGGCGCGAGCCGGGCCGCGGGAGGTCCCAGGAATGGAGACTCTGATCGGCGTCGGCGTCGTCGTCGCGCTCGTCCTCTTCGTGATCGCGCGCACCGCGATCGTCGTGCCGCAGCAGAGCGCCTACGTGGTCGAGAACCTCGGCAAGTACAGCCGCACGATCCAGGCGGGCTTCCACATCCTGGTGCCCTTCATCGAGAAGGTCGCGTACAAGCACTCTCTGAAGGAGCGCGCCTTCGACATCCCGGAGCAGGTCTGCATCACGAAGGACAACGTGCAGGTCGGCTTCGACGGGGTGCTCTACCTCCAGGTGCTCGACCCGCGGCGCGCGTCGTACGGCATCGGCAACTACGAGTTCGCGATCGCGCAGCTCGCGCAGACGACGCTGCGCAGCGAGATGGGCAAGATCGACCTCGACCGCACCTTCGAGGAGCGCGCGGCGATCAACGCGTCGATCGTCACCGAGCTCGACAAGGCCTCGGACCCGTGGGGCGTCAAGGTGCTGCGCTACGAGATCAAGAACATCAATCCGCCGTCGGACGTGATCACCGCGATGGAGAAGCAGATGCGCGCCGAGCGCGAGAAGCGCGCGGTCGTGCTCGAGTCCGAGGGCCGGCGCGACGCCGCGATCAACACCGCCGAGGGCGAGAAGCAGAAGGTGATCAAGGAGTCCGAGGCGAACCGCCAGCAGCAGATCAACGAGGCCGAGGGCCAGGCGCAGGCGATCCTCGCCGTCGCGACCGCGACGGCCGAGGGTCTGCAGCGCGTCGCCGCGGCGCTCCAGAGCCCCGGCGGCGACGCGGCGATGCAGCTGCGGATCGCCGAGCAGTACATCCGCGAGTTCGGGAAGCTCGCGAAGGCCGGCAACACCTTCGTCGTGCCGTCGAACCTGTCGGACATCGCGTCGATCGTCGCGCTCGCGACCGGCGTCGCGCGCGACGGCGGAAACGGCGCGGGCGGCGGCGCCGGCGCGCTGGGCCCGCGCAAAACCCCCTGAAACGACGGCGTCTTGCGGCATCCGACGGCGATCTGATATACCGGCAAAGGCCGAAACGGCCCGTCTGCGCTTCTCGTGCGCTTTCAACGGGTTAGGCCGTGTGCCCCGTGTGTGCTGTATGTGGTTTCTGGGCTATTCGGTCGCGGTGGCACCCAAGATGCACCCGAGAAACCTGCGCGGCTTGCGCAGGTTTCCGGGCTCCGGTACTCGACTCAACTGGGGCTAGGTCGACGGACCGAAGGGGGGCCGCTCCGCTCCCCACGCCCCGCCTTCCCCACGGAGCGCCGCGAGGAGCACGCGGCTTTGGCGAGACGACGGCGAGACTACTTCGAGAGCCGGCGGATCATCGGCGAGCAGATCGCGCGGATTCGCGAGGATCTGTACGCCGGACGCCTCGACCGTTCCGATAGCGTCTCGCTCACTCTTGAGGTCGAGGACGTAAGCGTCCTGGGCATGCTGCTAGAGCACGGCGAATACAACCGCCGGCGCCTAGACGAGGTCGACGCTGCCCTCCGGGAGATCGCCGCGGAGAGCAAGGATGCGGCGGCGCTTCTGCGCAGGGCCAATTTGATCCCCACCGCAGAGGCAGATCGCAACCGACGAAGCGACTGGATCGCTCGGGCTTATGCGGATCTGTCCGGACAGCTCACCCGCGGCGGCGGTTGGGCGCCACGCGATGCGTCCCTGATCGCCATGCCTCTGTTGCAAGAGTTCCCGAGTCACAAGCGCGAGGTCGCGATCTACGCGCTCGCGAAATGCCTCCAAGAGAATCCAGAAAAGCTACAGAGATCGCTCTACGGCAATAAGCAGATCCGGGGGCGCGCCAAGGAAGCGCGCGAGGAATACATCCTCGAGCTACTGGAGTTTCGGAGAATGCTCCACGGCGAGCTGGACGAGGAGTCCAACCGCAAACAGATCGAAACCTTGCCCGAATGCCCGCCGCTGCTGAGTGTCCCTCACGAGAGCCGATTCGATGAGTTCCTTACGAAGGTTCGCAAGAACATGCCGATTTGGGAGGGTGGCGACGAGAATCTCCGCACGGACGCAATCCGCTCTCTCGCCAAGTACCTCGGGATTTCGCCCACCGTTGCCGAACAAGCGTTGAGCGACCCCAAACGAATCGTCCACCCAGATCTGCGGGAACACCCGCGCAGAGAGTGGATCTGGGAGCACCTCCAGATCTGGCGCCGGATACACGGCGAGATGCCCGAGGAGCTTGGAGGCAACCGGCCGCCTGCCTACTGGTGACGCCGCGTCCAGCGTGGGAAATCAGTAGGACTCGTTTCCCATAGACGCGGCGGTGCCGGAGCGGTGCTCTCTCCATAGCCCACATCACGGGAGGGCATGGAGATGGCGGAGGTAGTCGCGACCGCAGTCATGACCGCGGTGCCCGAGCGCGAGGTGTACCGC
>CAZQYK010000596.1:0-2528 GCA_964597285.1 uncultured Spirochaetales bacterium | reverse complement strand
CTGCCCGAGCCGCCGGAGCTCGCGCACGTCTACCGCGTCGCGCTCGCGCCCGGCGCCGACCCCGTCGCGGCCGCCGCCCGCTACGCCGCGGATCCCCACGTGCTGTGGGCGCAGCCGAACTTCACGCTCGCGCTCGACGCGGTCGTCGACGATCCCTTCGTCTCGTCGAGCGGCTCGTGGGGCCAGCCGTACGGCGACCTCTGGGGCCTGCACCGCGTGAACGCGCCGGCGGCGTGGGACCTCGCGCTCGGCGAGGGCGTCGTCGCCGCCGTCATCGACTCCGGCGTCGATCCCGAGCACCCCGACCTGCGCGCGAACCTCTGGGTGAACCCCGGCGAGGACCTCGACGGCGACGGCATCGCGTCGCCGGCCGACCGCAACGGCGTCGACGACGACGGCAACGGCTTCGTCGACGACCTCCACGGCTTCGACTTCGCGAACTCCGTCGACGCGAACGGCGACGGCGACTTCGACGACCCCGAGGACGTCTCCGACCCCGATCCGACCGACGACTCCGGCCACGGCACGCACGTCGCCGGCACGCTCGCGGCGGCGGCGAACAACGGCATCGGCATCGCCGGCGTCGCGCCGCGCGCGAAGATCATGGCGCTGAAGGCCTTCCCGGCCGAGGGGCCGGCGACCGCCGACGTGCTCGGGCGCGCGATGGTCTACGCGATCGCCAACGGCGCGCGCGTGATCAACAACTTGTGGTCGTGCAACCCGCGCTGCCCGAGCAATCCGCTGATCGAGGACGCGGCGGCGCTCGCGGTCGCGACCGGCGTCGTCGTCGTGACGTCGGCCGGCAACCGCGCCGACGACGTGCAGTTCTACAGCCCCGAGAAGCTGCGCTCGACGATCGTCGTCGCCGCGAGCGACGAGCACGACGCGCGGGCGTCGTTCTCGAGCCTGGGCTTCCTCGTCGACCTGATCGCGCCGGGCGCCGGCGACCCCTTCGGGCCCGGCGTCTTCCCGAACCGCGCGATCCTGTCGGCGCTGGCCGCGGCGACGCCCGACGACGGATCGGGCGGGATCTTCGTGGAGGGCGAGCACTACTGGCGCCTCTCCGGCACGTCGATGTCGGCGCCGCACGTCGCCGGCACCGCCGCGCTGCTGCTGTCGGCGCACCCCGAGTGGACCACCGAGGACGTCCGCGGCGTGCTGCGGCGCAGCGCGCGCGACCTCGGCGCGCCCGGGCACGACCGCGACCACGGCGCCGGGCTGCTCGACGCGCGCGCCGCGCTCGAGACCGCGCCGCCGGGCTTTGCCGGGCGCTTCACCGCGCCCGGGCCGGGCGCGATCGTCGCGCCGGACGGCGGCGCCGTCGCGGTGCACGCGGCGCTCTCGGGCGACTGGGCCGGCGTCGCGCTCGCGGTCGGCGCCGGCCTCGCGCCGGAGGGCTTCGAGCCGCTCGCGACGCGTCCGGACTTCGACGGCGAGGGTCTGCTCGCGCGCTGGGATGTCGCGGCGCGCGAGGACGGGCCCTACGTGCTGCGCCTCGAGGTGCGCGGCGCCGACGGGAGCGCGGTCGTCGAGTTCCTGCCGCTGTCGCTCGAGCGGATCCGGCCGCGGCGGATCTCGGGCGACGGAACCGCCGCCGCGCCGACGATCTCCGGCGACCTCGTCGCGTGGGAGGCGCGCGAGCGCGCCGCGGACCCCGATGACCCGGACGATCCCGGCCTCGACCTCTTCGCGCGCGCGTGGGACGGCGACGCGCCGTGGCGCGCGGTCGGCGCGCCGAGCGACCAGCACGGGGCCGAGCTCGCCGGCCGGCGCCTGGCCTGGCTCGACGCCCGCGACGCGCCCCAGGAGATTCGCGAATGTCGGCTCACCGGCCGCGAAGCGCCGTGCAGCGATCTGCTGCTCGCCGAGGGAGAGGCGCGGCGCGCCGGAATCGCGCTGCGCGACGACCTCGCGGTCTGGAGCGAGGCGCGCGGCGGCGCTCTGCGGGCGCTGCGCGGCTGCGCGGGGCGGGGCGCGCGCTGCCGGGACGCGGCGCTGCCGGAGAGCGCGGCGTCGCAGACGGACCCCGTCCTCGACGGCGACATGCTGTGGTGGATCGACTGGACGGTCTTCCCGGTGCGGCTGCTGCGCTGCGTCGGCGTCGGGCGCGAGGCGTGCGCGCCGCAGGTCGTCCAGACGCAGCCGCCGGTGCTCGCGTACGCGGCCGCGGGCGACCTGCTCGCGTGGATGAACGGCGCCGCGGTCGCGCCGGGCCTGTTCGCGTGTCGCGTCGCGCCCGACGGGAGCTGCCCGAGGCGGCGCGTCGCGACGCTCGGGACCGCCGCGACGATCGCCGTCTCGGGGAACCGCATCGTCTGGGACTCCCCCGGCCCGGGCGGCGACTCCGACGTCTTCTTCTGCGAGCACGACGCGGACACCGGCGCGTGTCTGCCCCAGCGGATCACCGGCAGCGCCGCTGAGCAGCGACGCCCCGACGTCTCGGGCGCGCGCGTCGTCTGGGAAGACGACCGCGACGGCCGCGTCGCGATCTACGGCCTCGAGCTGCCGTCGATCGAGCCGCTGGCCGA
>CAZQYK010000595.1:0-2893 GCA_964597285.1 uncultured Spirochaetales bacterium | reverse complement strand
CTCGAGCGCGCGCGCGAGCAGCTGCTCGCGACGCGGCCCACCGCGGTGAACCTGCGCTGGGCACTCGACGCGCTGCGCGACGCGCTGCGCGGCGCGCCGCCGGCCGAGCGCGCGGCGGCGGCGTGGAGCCGTGCCGCCGAGCTCGCCGACGAAGACGTCGCGCAGTGCCGGGCGATCGGCGAACACGGCGCGAAGCTGCTCGAGGACGCCGCGCGCCGCGGCGGCGAGCCGCTGCAGGTGCTGACCCACTGCAACGCCGGCTGGCTCGCGGCGGTCGACTGGGGCACGGCGCTCGCGCCGGTCTACGCCGCGCACGAGCGCGGCGTGCCGCTCCACGTCTGGGTCGACGAGACGCGGCCGCGCAACCAGGGCGCGAGCCTCACCGCGTGGGAGCTCGCGCAGCAGGGCGTGGCGCACACGGTGATCGCCGACAACGCCGGCGGCCACCTGATGCGGGCGGGCCGCGTCGACCTGTGCCTCGTCGGCGCCGACCGCGTGACCGCGACCGGCGACGTCTGCAACAAGATCGGCACCTACCTGAAGGCGCTCGCGGCGCGCGACAACGGGGTCCCGTTCTACGTCGCGCTGCCGCACGGGACGATCGACTGGTCGCTCGACGACGGCGCGGCGATCCCGATCGAGGAGCGCTCGGCCGACGAGGTGGGCCGGATCCGGGGCCGGCGGCCCGACGGCGCGGTCGTCGAGGTGGCACTCCTGCCGGAGGGCAGCGCCGCGGCGAACCCGGCCTTCGACGTGACGCCGGCGCGCCTCGTGACCGGCCTCGTCACCGAGCGCGGCGTCTGCGCGGCCTCGCGCGAGGGGCTGGGCTCGCTCTACCCCGAGCGGCTACGCGCGTGATCCCGGGTTCGGCGACGGGATCGAGGCCGCTGCAGGATCGGAGGCCACTGTTCGACTCCGCTCGGCTACGCCTCGCTCACTGCGATGCCCTTCGGGCATCCGTGGTCTCGGCGGAGCGGCTCTGCGAGCCGCAGACCGCCGAGCTACCGCGCGCGGCTACGCCGCGCTTGACGTAGGCGCGCCGCCCGTGGCGACGCTCCACCTGGTCGCGACGCCGATCGGCAATCTCGAGGACGTGACGCTGCGCGCGCTGCGCGTGCTGCGCGAGGCGGCGCTCGTGCTGGCCGAGGACACGCGGCGCACGCGGACGCTGCTCGAGCGCCACGGCATCGCGGCGCGGCCGCGGGCGCTCCACGCGCACAACGAGGCGCGCGAGACCGGGCGCGTGCTCGAGACGCTCGCCGGCGGGGGCGACGTCGCGCTCGTCTCGGACGCCGGGACGCCGCTCGTGTCCGACCCCGGCGAGCGGCTGGTGCGCGCCGCGCTCGAAGCGGGCTTCGACGTCGTCGCGGTGCCGGGCGCGTCGGCGGTGCTCGCGGCGCTGGTCGCGTCGGGTCTGCCGGCCGCTCCGTTCCACTTCGCCGGCTTTCCGCCGCGCAAGGCCGGCGAGCGCCGCGCGTGGATCCGCGCGCTCGCAGCGCGGCCGGAGACGCTCGTGCTCTTCGAGTCGCCGCGGCGCGTCGGCGCGACGTTGCGCGAGCTTGCCGCCGAGCTCGGCCCGCGTAGCGCCTGCGTCGCGCGCGAGCGGACGAACCTGCACGAGGAGCTCGCGCGCGACACGCTCGACGCGCTCGCGGAGCGCTTCGCCGACGGCGCGCGCGGAGAGCTGACGCTCGTCGTGGAGGGCGGGCCGGGGCGTCCCGAGGCGCCGGGCGACGCCGTCCTCGACGCCGCGATCAGGGCCCGCGCTGCCGTCGGCGGCTCGGCGTCCGAGATCGCCCGCGATGTGGCGCGCGCGACGGGCATCGCGCGCAGCGCGGTCTACGCGCGGGTGACGGGGGCTCGGGGTCGCTGACGCAGAGCGACCTTTCCCCGCACGCGGCCTCCGCGCGGCGGTAGACTGCCCGACGTCACAGCGGAGCGATCGTCATGCTGGAACGGGTGCGGACAAGGACGTGGATCGTCGCGCTGCTGGCCGCCGCCGCAGCCGCGTACGGCTGCGACGGCTCGGGCGGCGGGGGCGGGGCGGCTCCGGAGGCCGGAGCCGCGGCGCAGTCTCTCGGCTGTCCCGGCGCCTCCGGGTGCGATGTCCCGCTGGTGGGCGTCTACGTGGTCGGCAGCTCCTACAGCTGGGATGCGCTGCCGCGCGCGCTCGACGACGCGCCCGCGTGGCACATCTATTGCGCGAAGTCGCTCGACTACATCCTCGACTTCCCCAATGCCCACTGCGTGAACGACTCCACGCCGTGGCCGGACTTGCTGGAGCCGCCGTCGCGGAGCTTCGCCCATATCAGCTTCCAGCCGGTGAAGGCGTCGACGAGCACACTGGCCTCTGACGTCGCCGCCATCGGACACTGGCTGGCGGAGCAGCCGACCGGCACGGTGGCCGTCCTCCACACCACCTGGCCCGAGCCGGCCTATTGGGAGGAGGATCTTCACGATCCCGCCCCGGACGATACGGGCACGAACTACAGCATGAGCTATTTCTACGTGCTCAAGGAGGAGCTTGCGCGTGTCCACCCGGACCGGAGCTTCGTGCTGACGCGCGCCAACGAGATGCTCGACTACATCTTCCACGACCCGCAAGCGCCGATCCTCTTCTCCGACCTGTTCCGCGACGCGGGGGGTCACATGAGCCACGGCGCCGGGCGCTACCTCCAGCACAACGCCCTTCGCAAGGCGATGGGGCAGCCGACCGGAGTCGACAGGACCGTCAACGGCGTGCCGGCCGCGATCCGCGCCTATCTCGACCGCGTCGTCGACCTCCACTGAGCGGCGGCCGCGAGCCGCCGAATCGCTGCGGCGGTATCCGGCAGCTGGAGCTAGGGAGTGCGAATGAAGAACGCGACTCCTGTCTGGAGCGCGTCGGGCAGCA
>CAZQYK010000594.1:0-13486 GCA_964597285.1 uncultured Spirochaetales bacterium | reverse complement strand
GGAGTCCGGGCCATCGCGCATGTGGTCGAGCCACGCGTCGACGCGCGCGGTGGCGTCGTCGACGCGGCCCGCGAGCTCGCGACCGAGCGTGCGGTCGCGGCGGCGCAGCGTCTCCGGGTCGACCGACGCGTCGGCCTCGATCCGGGCGGCGAGGGCGACGACGCGGCCGAGGTCGATGCGCGCCAACGCCCCGCCTACGACGCGGCGCTCGTCGGCTCGAGCACGACGACCGGGATCTCGCGCGACGTGCGGCTGCGGTAGCGCCGGTACGGCGGGTAGGCCTTCTCGAGCGCCGGCCACAGCGCGTCGAGCTCGGCGCCCTCGGCCTGGCGTGCGACCACCTCGTGGTGATCGCCGTCGACCTGCACGCGCGCGGTCGACTGCGCGCGCAGGTTCAGGAACCACGCCGGCGGGCGGTCGTCGCCGGCGTTCGAGCCGACGACGACGAAGCTCTTGCCGCGCGGCACGAAGAGCAGCGGCATCACGCGGCGCACGCCGGTGCGGCGGCCGACCGTCGTCAGCAGCAGGAAGCGCTTGCCCGGCAGCCGGCCGCCGATCGCGCCGCCGCTCTTCAGGTACACGAAGCGGTGCAGGCGCGTGATCAGGGCGAGGAGCCAGCGGATGTTCGGCACCGGGCCGAGCGATCTCCTACGCGTAGTCGATGACGGAGCGGATCACCTCGCCGGCCTGCATCGCCCGGAAGGCCTCGTTCACGTCCTCGAGCTGGATGCGCCGGCTGATCATGCCCTCGAGGTCGAGCTTGCCCTGCTTCCACAGGCGCAGCAGGCGCGGGAAGTCGGTGCGCACGTTCGCGCTGCCGTACATCGAGCCCTTCAGCGTCTTCTCGGCGTAGAAGAGCTCGAACGCGCTGAACTCGATCTTCTGCTCCATGCGCCCGACGCCGACGACGACCGCGGTGCCGCCGCGGCGGATCGCGTCGTAGGTCGCGCGGATCGTCTGCGGGTGGCCGACGCACTCGAGCGCGTAGTAGAAGCCCTCGCCGCCGGTCACCTCGAGCTTCGCGCCCTCGAGGTCCTCGGGCAGCACGCCGTGGGTCGCGCCGAACTTCTTCGCCATCTCGAGCTTCGCGGGCACCGTGTCGACGGCGACGATCTCGGCCGCGCCGGCGATGCGCGCGCCCTGGATCGCCGAGATGCCGACGCCGCCGCAGCCGATCACGAGCACCGAGCTGCCGGGCGTGACCTTCGCGGTGTTGATCGCCGCGCCGACGCCGGTCGTGACGCCGCAGCCGATCAGCGAGACGACGTTCAGCGGGATCTCCGGGTCGACCTTGATCACCGCCGCCTGCGGCAGGATCATCTCCTCGGCGAAGGTGCCGCAGCCGGTCATGCCGCCGATCACCTGGTCGCCGACGACGAACTTCTTCGAGATCGCCATCGCGATCATCGTCTCGCACAGGTTGGCCTGACCGCGCAGGCACGCGCGGCACAGGCGACACGCCGGCGTGAACGAGACGATCGCGTGGTCGCCGGCCTTCAGGTCGGCGACGCCCGGCCCGACCTCGAGCACGACGCCGGCGCCCTCGTGCCCGAGCACGCAGGGCGTGCCGGCCGGGATCGTGCCATTCTGCGCCGAGACGTCGGAGTGGCACACGCCGCTCGACACCACCTTCAGGTGCACCTCGCCGGGACCGAGGTCGGCGAGGCCGACGTCGTCGCGCACCTCGAGGTCCTTGTTCAGCTCCCAGAGGACGGCGGCCTTCATGCGGTGGTGCTCCCGGGTGAGCGCGCGGCGGCGCGGGCCGCGGCATTGCAACACGTTCTCCCGGGGGTGGCAAGCCCCGCAGCGCGCGCGTCGGGCCCGGAGCGGGCGGCCGCGCGCGGCGCGGCTGTGCTACGCCACCGCCGACGGAGGGGCACGACATGGCCACGGTCGAGGAGCTCAGCCGCCGCATCGATTCGCTGGAGGCGCGGCTGCGCGCCGCCGAGGACGTGCAGGAGATCCACCGCCTCAAGGCGCGCTACGCGCAGCTCGTCGACGCGCGCTACGTGCGCGGCGGCGGCGTCGTCGAGAAGCCGAGCCTCGAGCAGATCGCGCGCGAGATCGCCGACACCTTCACCGAGGACGGCGTCTGGGACGGCGGCGCCGGCCTCGGCGTCTGCCGCGGCCGCGACCAGATCACCGCGCGCATGTGCGAGCCGACGCTGTCGTTCTCGTGGCACTTCTTCCTGAAGCCGATCGTCGAGGTCGAGGTCGCCGGCGACGCCGCGCGCGGCAGCTGGGACATCCTGTCGCCGTGCACGACGCGCGACGGCCGCGCGATGTGGATGGTCGGCGTCGAGGAGGACGAGTACGCGCGCGTCGACGGCCGCTGGCTGCACCGGCACATGAAGCTCGACGTCGTGTTGATGGCCCCGCACGACCGGGGCTGGGCGAAGCGACGCGAGTAGCGGGCGCCTCCGGTAGACTGCGCCCTCTCCCACCCCGAGGAGCCCCCGCATGGCCGACCACGGCTTCTGGACCTTCGCCCGCCGCGACCCGTCGCCGCTCGCGCTCGTCGACCCCGACGAGCGGCGCTGGACCCGCGGCGAGCTGCTCGCCGAGTGCAACCGCATCGTGCACGGGCTGCGCGGGCTCGGGCTCCAGCACGGCGACTGCGTCGCAGTCTGCCTGCCCAACTGCGCCGAGTTCTACGCCGTCTACCTCGCCTGCCTCCAGGCCGGCTGGTACCTGACGCCGATCAACTGGCACCTCGCCGGGCCCGAGGTCGCGTACATCGTGGCCGACTGCGGCGCGAAGGCCTTCATCGGCCACGCGCGCGTCGCCGCCGAGTGCGCGAAGGCCGCCGACGAGATCGGCTTCCCGGCCGAGGGCCGCTTCGCGATCGGCCGCATCCCGGGCTTCCGCCCCTTCGCCGAGCTCACCGACGGGCAGAGCGCCGGCATGCCGGCCGACCGCGCCGCCGGCACCGTGATGAACTACACCTCCGGCACCACCGGCAAGCCGAAGGGCGTCAAGCGCGCGTTGGCGCCCAAGGACGTCGAGCCCGACCTGATCATGCAGATGATGGCGGTGGTGTGGAAGATGTTCGGCGTCGATCCCGAGGACGACAACGTCCACCTGTGCGGATCGCCGCTCTACCACACCGCGGTGCTCGTCTACTCGGGCAACGCGCTGCACCTCGGCCACGCGGTCGTGCTGATGGACAAGTGGGAGGCCGAGACGTCGCTCGAGCTGATCGAGCGCTACCGCGTGACGACGAGCCACATGGTGCCGACGCAGTTCCACCGGCTGCTGCTGCTGCCCGAGGAGGTGCGCGCGCGGTACGACGTGTCGTCGACTCGCTGCATGATCCACGCCGCGGCGCCGTGCCCGCCCGAGGTGAAGCGGCGCATGATCGAGTGGTGGGGCGACTCGATCTACGAGTACTACGCCGCGACCGAGGGCGGCGGCACGCTCGTGACGCCGCAGGAGTGGATGAAGTACCCGGGCACCGTCGGCCGGCCGTGGCCGAACGCCGAGATCCGGATCTTCGACGACGACGGGGGCGACGTGCCGACCGGCGGGCAGGGCACCGTCTACATGCTGCTCGGCGAGACCGGCCGCTTCGAGTACAAGGGCGACAGCCAGAAGACGGTGAAGAACCGCATCGAGCGCGACGGCAAGCTCTACTTCACCGTCGGCGACGTCGGCTACCTGAACGACGACGGCTACCTCTTCCTCTGCGACCGCAAGATCGACATGATCATCTCCGGCGGCGCGAACATCTACCCGGCCGAGATCGAGAACGTCTTCCTCGAGCATCCGAAGGTCGGCGACGTCGCGGTCTTCGGCATCCCGCACGAGGACTGGGGCGAGGAGATCAAGGCCGTCGTCGAGCCGGCGCCGGGCGTCGCGCCCGGCGAGGCGCTGGCGGCCGAGCTGCTCGGCTTCTGCCGCGAGCGCCTGGCGAAGTTCAAGCTGCCGCGCACGGTCGACTTCATCGACGAGATGCCGCGCGACCCGAACGGCAAGCTCTTCAAGCGCCGGCTGCGCGACCCGTACTGGGCCGGCAAGGAGCGCGCGATCTGACGCGCTGGCTCGGCGCGGCGGTCGTGCTCGCGGCGGCGCTGTGGGCGCTGGCCGCGACCCAGATCGAGCGCTTCGTGAATCGCGTCGACGACCTGCCGCTGCCGGAGGTGTCGGCCGAGGCGCGCGCGCTTCACGACGGGGCCTTCGTCGCCGACCTGCACGCCGACTCGCTGCTCTTCGGCCGCGACCTGGCGCGGCGCTCGCCGCTCGGCCACGCCGACCTGCCGCGGCTGCGCGAGGGCGGCGTCGCGCTGCAGGTCTTCGGCGTCGCGACGCTCGTGCCCTGGGCCGCGAACATCGACCGCACCGAGGCCGGCGGGCTCGAGACGCTGACGCTGCTCGGCTGCCTGAAGCTCTCGCCCTTCTGCTGGGGGGGGCCCTTCGCGCGGCTCGAGATCCAGGCGAGCTGGCTCGGCCGCGCCGTCGCGCACGACCCGCGGATGCTGTGGATCCGCACCACCGACGACCTGCTCCAGCTCCAGATCGAGCGCTCGGTCGACCCGGCGTGGATCGGCGGCCTGCTCGCGATCGAGGGTGCGCACGCGCTCGAGGACGACCCGGCGAATCTCGAGCGGGCCTTCGCGCTCGGCGTGCGGATGATCGGCCTCGCGCACTTCTTCGACAACGCCTACGCCGGCTCGGCGCACGGCGTCGAGCAGGGCGGCCTGACTCCGCTCGGCCGCGCGACGCTCGAGCGGATGGAGGCGCTCGGGATCACCGCCGACCTCGCGCACCTCTCGGCCGCGGCGCAGCAGGAGTGGCTCGCGGCGGCGACGAAGCCGGTGGTCGTCTCGCACGGCGGCGCCCGCGGCACCTGCGACAACGCGCGCACGCTCTCCGACGACCAGATCCGCGCGATCGCGCGCGGCGGCGGGGTCGTCGGCATCGGCTTCTGGCCGCTCGCGGTGTGCGGCAACGCGCCGGCCGACGTCGCGCGCGCGATCCGCTACGTCGCCGACCTCGTCGGCTCCGACCACGTCGCGCTCGGCTCGGACTACGACGGCGGCACGCGCGTCGGCTTCGACGCGAGCCGGCTGCCGGCGCTGACGCAGGCGCTGCTCGACGCGGGCCTCGACGCCGACGCCGTGCGCAAGGTGCTCGGCGAGAACGTGCTGCGCGTGCTGCGCGCGAACCTGCCGCGCAAGAGCTCGCCGGCCGGGAGGACGACGAACCCGTGACCGAGCTGCTGATTCAGCACATCGAAGCCCTCGCCGCACACGCTCCGGTGTGGGGCTACTTCCTGATCTTCCTGTTCATGACCGTCGAGAGCTCCTTCGTCCCCTTCCCGAGCGAGGTCGTGATGATCCCGGCCGGCTTCCTCGCCGCGCGCGGCGATCTCTCGCTCGGCAGCCCCGGCGCCGACGCGCTCGCGAGCGTGCTCTGCGGCACCGCCGGCTCGCTCGCCGGCGCCTACGTCAACTACTTCCTGTCGCGCCAGCTCGGCGCGCCCTTCCTCGAGCGCTACGGCCGCTACGTGCTGCTGCCGCCGCCGAAGCTGCACCGCGCCGAAGAGGTGTTCCGCCGCTACGGAGCCGGCGCCACCTTCGTGTGTCGGCTGCTGCCGGCGATCCGACAGCTGATCTCGATCCCGGCGGGCATCTCGCGCATGCCGCTCGGGAGCTTCACGCTGTGGACCGGGCTCGGCGCGGGCCTGTGGTGCGGCGTGCTGACGGCGATCGGCTACTGGATCGGCGCGCACACCGCGTCGCTCGGCTACGCCGAGCTGGTCCACCGCGGCCAGGACCTGATCCGAGCGAACCTGCCGTGGGTCCTGCCGGCCTGCCTGGCCGGCTTCGCGATCTACGTCGCGGCTTCGCGGCGGATCATGGGAGCGGCGGGGCGCGCGTAGCCCGCTCGGCCGCGCCGGCGGGCCGCGCGCGAGCGGCATCTTCATCACCTCGACGCTGTCGCTGGGTCTGTTCATCTCCACGCTCGCGAGCACCCAGTTCCAGGCCTTCCAGCCGACCTTCTTCAGCTTCCTGCCGCAGATCCTGCTCTCCGGCTTCATGTTCCCATTCCACGGCATGCCGCGCGCCGCGCGCTGGATCGCCGAGGTCTTCCCGCTGACCCACTTCGTGCGGATCATCCGCGGGATCCTGCTGCGCGGCGCCGAGATCGGCGAGGTGCGCGGCGAGATCTGGCCGCTGCTGGTCTTCCTCGCCGTCGCGATGGGCGCCTCGATCGCGCACTTCCGCAAGCGGCTGGACTGAGCGCGGCTCAGGCGCCTAGCCGAACTACCGTGCGGCCCACCGTCTCGCGGCGCTCGATCGCGTCGAACGCGGCCGGGAGCTCGGCGAAGCGCACGCGCCGGCCGATCACCGGGCGCACCTCCTCGAGGCGCAGCAGGTCGAGCACGCGCTCGTGGATCCGCGCGCCGTCGGCGCGCGACGGGAAGTTGAAGCCGGTCGCGCGGCGGAACGCGACCGGGTCTTCGACGTAGGCGAGGCAGACGCCGAGCAGCGACGCGTTCGCGAAGAGCCACGGCCGCGGCGTCATCCCGGGCGCGTCCTCGGCCTCGATCCCCGACGCGAAGCCGAGCGCGAGCAGCCGCGCGCCGTAGGCCATGCAGCGCAGCGACTGCTCGGTGACCGCGCCGCCGACCGAGTCGAACACGACGTCGACGCCGCGCCCGCCGGTCGCGTCGTTCACCGCGTCGGCGAAGGGCCCGGCGCGGTAGTCGATCGCGAGGTCGGCGCCGAGCTCGCGGCACAGCGCGAGCTTCCGCTCGCCGCCGGCCGTCGCGATCACGCGCGCGCCGGCCTGGCGCGCGAGCGGCCCCGCCGCCGAGCCGACGCCGCCGGCCGCGGCGTGGATCAGCACCGTCTCGCCGCGCGCGAGGCCGCCGCGCTCGAAGAGCGCGAGCGACGCCAGGTGGAAGGGGAAGTAGATCGCCGCGGCCTCGTCGTCGGGCAGCTCCTCCGGCAGCTCGAACGCGGACACGGCCGGGCAGACGGCGCGCTCCGCGTAGCCGCCGAAGGCGCGGGTCGGGATCGCGCAGACGCGCCGCCCGACCCAGCCCTCGGCGCCGGCGCCGGCGGCGTCGACCGTGCCGACCACCTCCATGCCCGGCACGAAGGGAAGCCCCGGCCGCACCGTGCGGTAGCGCCCGAGGATCCCGTCGAGGTCGTTCCAGTTCAGCGCGAGCGATGCGACGCGCACGCGCAGGTCGCCGGGCCCCGGCTCGGGCTCGGGCAGCTCGTCGAGGCGCAGCACCTCGCGCGGCGGCCCGTACGCGTGGACCTGCCAGGCCCTCAACGCGCGCTACTCGGCACCGCTCGCCGCGTCCTTCAGGCCGCAGCGGCGGAACGGCCCGATGAACGCCTGCTCGTGCAGCCCGTAGCCGACGCGGCCCTCGGTCTCGAAGCGCGCGACGTGGTCGACGACGCCGTACTGGCCGATCTTCGCGACCTCGTCCTGCGCGAGGTCGAGGCCCTGCACGACGAGCGGGCCCTGGTACATGCCGTGGCGCCAGTCGGCGTCCATGCCGTAGCCGGTGCCGACGGCGATGAACGCGTGGCACAGCGGCGTCGCCTCGACGACGAAGCCGCCGCCGGGGGCCTCCGGGAACGCGATGTGCGACTTCTCGACGATGCGCGTGCCCGGGACGAGCGCGTGCTCGTACTCCGGCCGGCCGAGCCACTCCGGCTCGCGCGCCGGGTCGGACCACACGCGCACCGCCTCCTCGATCAGCCGCTCGCCGGCGTCGGTCTCGTTCAGGATGTACAGGATCGAGTGGTCGTCGAACTGCATCGGCGAGTAGTTCCACATGCCGGTCATCTGGCCCTCGCCGCCGCGAATGCCCGGATGCTCGGTCTCGCCGACCGGGCGCACGCCCCACGAGCGGTCGCGCGTGCCCCACCAGCGGTCTTCTGTCACGTCGAGGCGCTCGCCGCCGACCTCGAGCGCGCCCTCCCAACGGCCGGTCTGGGCGAAGCGCATCGTGTCGAAGAGCACGCGGCCGTGCTTGCGGATGTACTGGCGCGGCTCCTCGAAGGCCGGGATCGCGCCGCGCCAGGTCAGGTCGCAGGCGATGCCGTGCTCGTTCGCCTCGAGCACGAAGCGCACCGTGCGCAGCGGCTCGACGACCTCGACGCGGAACGGCCCGACGCTCGTGTCCACGCGGTCGCCGAGCTCGCGCGACGCGCGCACGACGCGGTGGCGCCCGCCGCGCGACACGCACGCGAAGGCGTCCTGCACCGCGAGGTTCGGGTACTGGCCGAGCCCCATCACCATGAAGAGCTCGCCCGACGATGCGTGCAGGTTGAAGTAGTAGCGGTCGTAGAAGTTGCGGTCGCTGGTGCCGACGTGGCGGATCGTGTCGGCGATCTGGTGGACCGGGTAGTCGTCCCACGAAGAGAGCATCTCTTTCCTCCGCGCGTTTCGTTCGAGCTTCGCTCGGCTGCGCCTCGCTGCGCGCGCCCTGCGGGCGCTTGCTCAACCGATGAAGATGCCGCCGTTCGGCGAGAGCCACTGGCCAGTCAGGTACGAGCCTTCGTCGCTGGCGAGGAAGAGCGCGGCGGCGGCGATCTCGTCGGCGGTGCCGACGCGGCCGAGCGGCGTCGCGGCGATCATGCCCTTCAGCACCGGGTCGGGCACCTTCGCGATCATCGGCGTCTCGATCGCGCCGGGGCAGATCGCGTTGACGCGGATGCCGTGGCGGCCGACCTCGCGCGCGAGCGCGCGCGTGAAGCCGAGCAGGCCCGCCTTCGCCGACGCGTAGTGCACCGGCCCCATGCCGCCGAGCCCGGCGATGCTCGACATGTTGACGACCGCGCCGGAGCCGGCCGGGATCATCCGCCGCAGCGCCTCGCGCGCGCAGAAGAACGCGCCGTTCAGGTGGATCTCGAGCATTCGCGTCCAGCCGGCGTCGCTCATGTGCGGCGTCAGCGAGCCGGTCTCGAAGAGCTTGTCCATGCCGTCGCCGGGGGTGCGGTCGACGCCGGCGTTGTTGACGAGCACGTCGATGCGTCCGCAGGCGGCCTCGATCTCCGCTGCGACGGCGGCGACGCGCGCGCTGTCGGAGACGTCGCCGGCGAGCGCGAGGTGGCCGGCGCCGCCGAGCGCGGCGGCGGTCTCGCGCGCGGCGTCCTCGCGCACGTCGTGCACCGCGACGCGCGCGCCCTCGTCGGCGAAGCGGCGGCAGATCGCGCGCCCGAGCCCGGAGCCCCCGCCGGTCACCCACGCGATGCGTCCGTCGAGCTTCATCGCTCCCCCCGCTGCCGCTCCCGCGGCTCGGCCAGGAACCCGCGCACCAGGCGCAGGAACGCCTCGGTGCGGTCGTGGTGCACCCAGTGCCCGGCGCCGGCGACGTTCGCGACGCGCGCGTCCGGGAAGGCCGCGGCGCGGCCGTCCTCGGCGGGGTCGCTGGCCCAGCTCTCGGTGCCGCGCACCAGCAGCACCGGACAGCTCACGCGCCCGCGCATCTCGAGGATCTCGTCCTCGCTGAAGCGCGCCGGCGCGAAGCCGCGCGTGTAGTTGTCGAACTTCCAGCCGTAGGTGCCGTCCTCGTTGCGCGCGACGCCGTGCACGGTGAGGTGGCGCGCCTGCTCCTCGGAGAGGAAGGGGTTCTCGTCGAGCATCCGCTTCGCCGCGGCGTCGATCGACGGGTAGCGGCGCGGGTGGCGCCCGGCGAGCGCCTGCATCTGCACGGTCCACTCGCGCAGGCGCTGCCAGCCGCTGCGGTCGCGCAGCTTCGCGAGGATCTCGGGCGGCGGGCCCAGACCCTCGATCACGACGAGCTTCGCGACGTGCTCGGGGAACGCGCCGGCGTACTGCAGCGAGATCGCGCCGCCGAGCGAGTGGGCGACGATCGTCGCCGGGTAGTCGTCGAGCGCCTCGAGCAGCTGCGCAATGTCGAAGACGAAGTCCGAGAGCGCATAGGTGCTGCCGATCGCCCACGCGCTGTCGCCGTGGCCGCGCAGGTCGGGCGCGACGACGTGCCAGTCGTGGCGCAGCTCGCGCGCGACCCAGTCCCAGCTGCGCGCGTGGTCGCGCCCGCCGTGCACGAGCAGCAGCAGCGGGCGCTCCTCGTTGCCCCAGTCGACGTAGTGCAGCCGCAGGCGCTGCGAGACGTAGAAGCGCGAGGTCGGTCCGATGATCTCGACGGGGGGCACGGCGCGACCATGCTAGCCTGCGCCGCGATGAGCGACGACCGCGCCGCCGCGATGCAGAACGCGCTCGACGGCATGTTCCCGGGGCTGCTCGGGGTGCGGCTGCTCGAGGCGACACAGCAGCGCATCGTCGCCGAGCTCGACGTGCGGAGCGACCTGTGCACGCTGCCGGGCCGCGTGCACGGCGGCGCGCTGATGGCCTTCGCCGACACGCTCGGCGCCTGCGGCGCGTTCCTGAACCTGCCCGAAGGCGCCGGCACGACGACGCTCGAGTCGAAGACGAACTTCTTCGCCGCCGGCCGCGAGGGCGCGACGCTGCGCGGCGAGGCGACGCCGCTCCACGTCGGCCGCCGCACGATGGTCTGGCAGACCCGGATCACCTCCGGCGACGCGCTCGTCGCGCTCGTGACCCAGACCCAGATGGTGCTCGCGCCGGAGTAGCGCCGCCCCGCGGGCCCGGCCGGAGGCTCGGCCGCCGAATCCGCTACCGCCGAGACCGGGCACGGGTGTAGGATCCGCCGCGCCCACCTGGAGGTGTCGCGATGGCGTGTCGGCGGTCTTCGTTTGCAGCGGTCGCCCTGCTCTCCCTCCTCGTCCTCGCGCTCGCGGCCGCACTCCCGCGCGGCTCGGCCGCGGCGACGCTCGACGGCCTCGACGGATTCGACGCGATCCACGGCCGCTACGCGCCGGGCGGCGACTGCGGGAAGGAGCCGCGCATCACCGCCGACCGGACCGGCCTCACCTTCGAGGTCGCCGGCGCGACCCAGAAGGCCTCGCGCGTCGAGCACGCCCTGTCGTACTTCGGTCCCGACTACGAGGGCATCTCGCTCGTGATCTTCCCGTTCGCGGACGCGGCCGGCGCCTACCCGATCGCGATGTTCTTCAACGCCGACGAGGAGCCCGGCACGCTCCGCATCGACGGCCACGAGGCCGGCTACCCCGGCGGCCCGCCGCTCGACCCGCGCAACGCCGCGCTGGTCGCCGCCTCCCCGTACGCGCGCTGCAAGTAGGGGATCGCTACACCTCGAAGCCCGGCGGCCACCAGCGGCCGGGGGGCTCCCAGGCGCCGTCGTCGTTCTGCGCCGTCAGCACGCGCACGCCGTCGTCGGTGACCTCGACGGTGTGCTCGTACTGCGCCGAGAGGCTGCGGTCGGCGGTGAGCGCCGTCCAGCCGTCGTCCTGGATCTCGATCTCCGGCGCGCCGGCGTTGATCATCGGCTCGATCGTGAACGTGAGCCCCGGCCGCAGCCGCATCCCGCGCCCCGGCTGGCCGTAGTGCAGCACCTGCGGCTCCTCGTGGAAGCGGCGGCCGACGCCGTGGCCGACGAAGTCGCGCACGACCGAGAAGCCCTGCGGCTCGACGCAGGACTGGATCGCGTGGCCCACGTCGCCGAGCCGCGCGCCGGGACGCACCGCGGCGATCGCGCGGCGCTGCGCCTCGAGCGTCGCGCACAGCAGGCGCCGCGCCGGCTCGGCGATCTCGCCGACCCCGACCGTCGCCGCGTTGTCGCCGTGGAATCCGTCGACGATCAGCGCGACGTCGACGCCGACGATGTCTCCCTCGCGCAGCACCGCGCGGCGGTCCGGGATCCCGTGGCAGATCACTTCGTTGATCGAGGTGCAGACGCTGCGCGGGAAGCCGCGGTAGCCGAGCGTCGCCGCCGTCGCGCCGTGGTGCTTGGCGAAGCGGACGACCAGGTCGTCGAGGTCGCGCGTGCTGACGCCGGGGGCGACGTGCGCGACGACGTGCGCGAGGCACTCGGCCGACAGGCGTCCCGCCGCGCGCATCGCCGCGAGGTGGGTCTCGTTCTTGAGCTGGATCCCGCTCGCGCGCTCGCCCTGCAGCATCGCGCGGCGAGAGTACGCGACGGCGCGGCGCGATACCATCGGACGCGCAGCCAGGATCGAGCACGGGGGGTCGCGAAGGAATGAGCGCCGAGAAGCCGCGGTCGGTCCACCGCCTCGACTACCGTCCGCCCGACTACCGGATCGACGCGGTGCGGCTCGACTTCGACCTGCGCGACGACGAGACCCTCGTGCGCGCCGAGCTCGATCTGTGGCGCGAGCCGGTGCGGCTCGGCGACGTGCCGCCGCTCGTGCTCGACGGCGTCGAGCTCGAGACGCTCGAGGTCGCGATCGACGGCCGGCCGCTCGCGGAGTCGGAGGTCCGCTTCGGCGACGAGACGCTCGAGATCGACGCGCCGCCCGAGCGCTTCACGCTCTCGACCGCGGTGCGGATCCACCCCGAGAAGAACGAGACGCTCTCGGGCCTCTACCGCAGCAGCGGCAACTTCTGCACACAATGCGAGGCGCACGGCTTCCGCCGCATCACGTGGTTCCTCGACCGCCCGGACGTGATGGCGCGCTACCGCGTCCGCATCGAGGCCGACCGCGAGCGCTGCCCGGTGCTGCTCTCGAACGGCAACCGCGTCGCCGAGGAGGACGCCGGCGGCGGGCGACACGCGGTGGTCTGGGTGGACCCGTTCCCGAAGCCCTCGTACCTGTTCGCGCTCGTCGCCGGCGACCTGCGCTGCCACCGCGGCGCGTTCACGACGCGCTCCGGGCGCGAGGTGCGCCTCGAGATCTGGGTCGAGCCGCGCAACGTCGACCGCTGCGAGCACGCGCTGCGCTCGCTCCGGGCCGCGATGCGCTGGGACGAGGAGGTCTTCGGCCTCGAGTACGACCTCGACGTCTACATGATCGTCGCGGTCGGCGACTTCAACATGGGCGCGATGGAGAACAAGGGCCTGAACGTCTTCAACGCGAAGTACGTGCTCGCGCTGCCGGAGACCGCGACCGACGACGAGTACGAGGCGATCGAGGCGGTGATCGCGCACGAGTACTTCCACAACTGGACCGGCAACCGCGTCACCTGCCGCGACTGGTTCCAGCTGACGCTGAAGGAGGGCCTGACGGTCTTCCGCGACCAGCAGTTCACCGCGGACCGCACGTCGGCCGCGGTGAAGCGGATCCGCGACGTCGCGGGCCTGCGCACGCAGCAGTTTCCCGAGGACGCCGGCCCGATGGCGCACCCGGTGCGGCCCGAGTCGTACATCTCGATGGACAACTTCTACACGCCGACGGTGTACGAGAAGGGCGCCGAGGTCGTGCGGCTCTACCACACGCTGCTCGGGTCCGAGGGCTTCCGCCGCGGCATGGACCTCTACTTCGCGCGCCACGACGGCCAGGCCGTGACCTGCGACGACTTCCGCGCCGCGATGGCCGACGCGAACGGCACCGACCTGTCGCGCTTCGAGCGCTGGTACCGGCAGGCCGGCACGCCGCACCTCGAGGCCGAGGGCGCGTGGGACGCGGCGGCGCGCCGCTACGGGCTGACGCTGCGC
>CAZQYK010000593.1:0-6791 GCA_964597285.1 uncultured Spirochaetales bacterium | reverse complement strand
GCGCGTGTAGCCGACGAATCGCAGCCGCGCGTTCGTTTCGCCGGCCACGTCCTCGAGCGCGCGCCGGAGCACGCCGGCGTAGCCGGGCGGCACCACGGCGGCGCCGTCGACGACCGGCATCGGATCGATGCGGCCCCACGGCGGGTCGTAGATGCGCGTCACGAGCTCGGCGCCGGCCGCGTCGGGGCAGGGCGTCGGCTCGTCGGGCAGCTCCTGGAGCGGATCGTCGTGCCAGAACTCGACCTCGACGCGCCGGTTCAGCGCGCGGCCGCGCTCGGTGGCGTTCGACGCCGCCGGCCGCGAGGCGCCGTGGCCGTCGCTCGCGATCGCCGCGGCCGGGAGCCGGAGCGCGTCGCGCACCGCGAGCGCGACGCGGTGCGACTGCGCCTTCGAGAGCGCGAGATGCGTGCCGTAGATCCGCTCGGCGCGGCCCTCGAGCGGCGCGTCGTCGGTGTGGCCGACGAACTTGACCGTCACGTGGCCCTTGTCCCGCAGGTCGGCGAGGGTCTGGGCGATCTGGCGCACGAAGGACTCGGGCACGCCGACCGTGTCGTCGCCGTAGGGGAGCGGCGCGATCAGGTTCTTGATGCGCGCGCGCCGCGCGTGGCCCTCGCGGTAGCGGAGCTTGCAGACCGTCTCGGTGCGGCAGATCTTGACGCGCTGGATCGGCTCGGCGACGACCACCTCCTCGAGCGAGCGCTTCTCGCCGATCACGTCGTACCAGACCTCGACCTCGACGCGCCGGTTGCGTGCGCGCCCGGCCTCGGTCGCGTTCGACGCGAACGGCTGGGTGTCACCGGCCCACTCGAAGGAGATCGACTCCGGCTTCAGCGCGAGCGCGGTCGAGACGAACTCGGCGACCTCGCCGGCGCGTTCGCGCGAGAGGCCGGCGTTGTCGCCGTAGACGCGGGCGAGCGCCGGCGAGAGCGGCTGCGTGTCGGCGTGGCCGACGAGGTGCAGGCGCACGTTCGGGAGGTCGCGCATCTCGTCGAGCACGCGGCGCAGCGTCGCGATCGTGCTCGGCGGGATCTCGGCGACGCCGGACGCGAAGTGGATCGGCGGCACGACGCCCTTGAGCTTCACGATCTCGCCGTCGGGGCCGACGACCTCGCGCTCCTCGATGCGGTCGCCGGCCTGCGCGTCGAGGCGATCCGGGTCCTGAGACCAGCGCGTGTACGGCGCGTCGGCCGGCCCGTGGCGCTCGGCGCCGGCGCCGGGCGCCGCCTCGACGACCGGCGGACCGGCGTCGACCGACGGCAGCCACGACGTCCACGACGAGCTGCCCCGTGCCTCGCGGTCGGACGCGCCCGGCGGGCCGCCGCGGCGCCAGTAGACGTCGGTCTCGATCGTCAGCGGATAGGCGTCGGCTTCGGCCGCCCACGCGTCGCGGATCGCGCGCTTCACCGTTTCGACGCGCGCGGCGACGAGGTCGGCGTCCTCGAGGTCGGCGACGTACGCGAGGCGCAGCAGCGCGTGGCCCTTGCGCAGCTCCTCGAGCAGGAGGTCCAGGCGCGGCTTCCACTGCAGCCGCATCTCGGTCGTGCCCGGCTCGAAGACCGGGTCGGCGAGGTCGAGCCCGACGACGCGGTGGATCGTCGCGCCGAACTGGAAGCGCAGCGCCTTGCCGCGCGTCGCGCGCAGCACCTGGGTCTGGCGCGTCGTCATCCGGTAGCCGCTCGGCAGCGTGCGGTCGTCGAGCTTCAGCACGAAGTTGCTGCCGCGGTCCTCGCGCGGCACCACCGCGCAGGTGATGTGGAAGCGGCCGTGCGCGTCGCTCGTCGCGACGAGGCCGCGCGCGGTCGCGACGCGCACGCCGGCGAGGCCGCGCTCGCCGCGGTCCTGCACCCCGTTGCGGTTCGCGTCGTCGAAGACCTTGCCGAGCACGTCGGTGCAGTCGAAGGTCGGGTCGGGGACGACGCGGACCGTCGCGGCCGCCTCGCCGGAGAACGCGGCGCCCGTGCCGCCGAAGGCCTGCGCCCGGTTCGTGTACTCGCCGCCGGTCACGCCGGCGCCGACCGCGAGCAAGAGGCGCAGCTCGATCTGGCCCGCGGCCGGCACGACGAGCCCGGTCCACGTCAGCTCGAGGCCGGCCGCCGTCGGCTCGGTCGGCACGCCGTCGATGCGCGCCGAGCCCTCGACGTAGTGGAAGCCCGCCGGGAAGCGGTCGACGAGGGTCAGGTCGGTGAGCTCGCTGCCGAGCGTGTTGCGCAGCGTGATCTCGTAGGGCACGAGCTCGCCCCGGCTCACGTTGCGCGCGCCGGTGGTCTTCGTGATCCCGAGCACCCCGTCGAGCACCGGGTCGACCGGCAGGTGGTTGTTGAAGATCTGGCTCGTATCCGGGATCTGGCCGCTGTCGAAGCTCAGGTGCAGGTGGTAGGTCGTCGGCGCGTTGCCGGTCGGCGGCACCTCCTGCCCCTGCGCCTCGCAGCGCGACGTGGTGCCGACCGCGTCGCCGGGGCAGGTCGGGACGTCGTAGGCCGGGGTCGTCGCGTCGCTCTGCGGCGGGATCAGCTGCGACGTGCCGGAAGAGAAGCCCGCGCCGGGAGGCGTCACCGCGATCAGGTATGCGCCGCCGGACGGGCAGGCCGCGCCGAAGAGCAGGTCGAACTTGTACAGGCCGTCGCCGCGCGTGATCTGGCCCTGCTGCACCGGGTCGTCGAAGCAGCTCGTCGGGAGCGCGGTCTGGGTCGCGGCGCTCATCAGCGTCAGCGTCGCGCCGGCGACCGGGGTCCGCGCGAGCGCGTCGTAGACGGCGCCGTTCGGGTCGATCGGCAGGTTCAGGTTCTGGAGGTTCACGCCGGACGGCACGACGATGCCGGAGATCTGCTGCGGGCCGTTCGTGAACGGCGAGTCGCCGTGGCCGAGTGACGCGCTGTTCGCGCCGGCGTCGGGCGCGCGGAAGCGCAGCTCGTAGGCGTCGCCGTTCGCGTCGTTCGGCGGCACGCCGTTGAACTGGTAGGCGCCCGCGGCGTCGGCCACGGTCGACTGGAAGGGCCCGCCGTTGCGCCGCAGCTCGACGATCCAGCCCTCGAGCGCGCGCTCGCCGCCGCCCTGCGCGAGGTCGAAGTCGGCGTCGTGCCACAGCGCGCCCGAGAGCGTCCCGACGCCCGGCGTCCCGCCGACCGCGACCGACACGCTCGCGCTCGCCGTCTGCGGCGGGTCGTTCCAGGTCACGGTGCCCGTGTTCGTGACGACGCCGCCGATCGGGGTGCTCGCGGGGATCAGCGCGCGGAAGCGCAGCACCACCGACCCGCCCGGCGGCAGCGCGCCGTAGGTCGCCCCGTAGTCCGCGGTGATCAGCGTGCCGGCGACGGCGACGCCGTTCGTCGAGCCGTTCATCGTCGCGGAGCCCGCGACGTACGCGAGCGGCGCCGGCACGTCGTCCGTGATCACGGCCTGGAGCGCCGGTACCGCAGCGAGGTTGTCGACGCGCACGACGTACTCGAGCGTCGAGCCGGGCAGCGCCGGGCCGCCGCCGACGACGACGACCTGCTTCGCGATCGCGAGCTGCTGCGCGGCGCCGACGACGACGACCGTCGGCTCGGGCCCGGTGGCCGGGTTGCCGTCGCCGTCGGTGAGCAGCGTCGCCGACGCGTCGCTCGCGACGGAGGCCTGGTTGACGATCAGCGTGCCCGCCGGGACGCCGGCGTTCACTTGGAGGTCGAAGGTCAGCACGGCGCTCTGGCCGGGGCTGATCGTGCCGCCGCCCGGGCCGGGCAGCGGCGGGGTCTGGTCGGCCGACGCGAGCGGCACGCCCGACGGGAGCGGGAAGGCGCCGCCGTCGGGCTGGCCGACCGGCAGGCCGTTCAGGAAGGTGGAGTCGGCGACGTAGGTCGTGTTCGCCGGCAGCGCGTCGGTGAGCACGACGCCCGTCGCGGCGACCGGACCGCTGTTGTGGACCGCGATCGTGTAGCGCAGCACGTCGCCCGGATCGACGATGCCGGGCGAGCCGGCGTCGACCTGGAGCGCCGCGCTCTTCGGCGCGAAGAGCAGCGGCGAGCTGCCGACGACGTCGCGCGTCGGGTCGTCGGGCACCGGCGTGCGCGGGTCGTCCGAGGGCTGGTCCGAGACGCCGCCGGCGATGGCGCTGACGAAGGCCTGGTTCGAGATCACGGTCCCGTCTGCCACGCCCGGATCGACGACGACGTCGAAGACGAGCGTCGCGACGTTCGCGTTCGTCGCCGACGCGTCGGCGCGCATCGCGCCCGGCGTCGGGTCCTCGGGCGCGTGGATCGCGAGGCCGGAGGCGGTCGGCGCGGCGCCGCCCGGGCCGTCGGGCACCGCGACGCCGGTCAGCGTCGTGCTGCCGGCGACGTAGGTCGTGTGCACCGGGATCGCGTCGCGCAGGAAGGCGTCGGTAGCGTCGGCGGTGCCGGCGTTCTTGACGGTGATCGTGTAGCGCAGTCGCTCGCCGGCGAGCAGCAGGTTCGGATCACCGTCGGGGTAGGCCGAGACCTTCTGCACCAGGAAGTCCGGCGCCGACTGGATCGCGACGCGCGTCGGGTCCTCGTCGCCGGCGACGAAGGGGTCGGCCGGGCCGTTCTGGTTCGGGTCGTCGCTGATCGCGAAGAGCGAGCCGGCCAGCTGCAGCGAGGCCTGGTTCTCGACGATCGTCGCGTTCGCGAGCGACGGCGCGAGCGCGACCTCGAACTCGACGACGAGCACGCCGGCGCCGGGCAGGCTCATGCCGCGGACGTCGACGACGCCGGTGCCGTTGGCCCCGCCGACAGCGCTGGTGTTGCTCGTGTTGGCGCCGGCCGGCGCGCTCACGATCGCCAGCGTGCCGGGCGCGAAGGCCGGGGTTGCGTTCCGCGCGTCGATCTCGTCGCTGAACGAGATCTCGTCGAGCGGCGCGGCGGAGAGGTTCTCGAAGCGCAGCGTGTAGCGCAGCACGTCACCGGGCGTCGCGGTGAGCGTCGGGTCTGCGCCGGTCGTCAGGTTCGCGACGCTCTTCTCGAAGAGGTAGTCGACGAGCGCGACGGTGACGGTGTGGGCGTCCTCGTGGTCGACCACCCCCACGGTACCGTCGCTGAGAGCGCGCGCGAAGGTCACGCGGTCGGGATTGGAAGCTTCGTCGTCGAACCACTCGGTCGCGCCGGCGACGTTCGTGAGTGCAACGCCGTCCTGGCTGCCCGCGTCGATCTGCGTCTGATAGGTGATGATGAGACGCTCATCGGGGCCCACGACGGAAGCCGCCGACAGCATCGTCAGGGTGAGCTCGCAGGTCGGGGCGCCGGCATAGGAGACCGCGAAGTCGGATCCCGCGAGCAACGGGCCTTTGCCGGGGGCCGGCGTGACGCCGTCGGCCGCGAAGACCTGCGCGCTCAGCACCTGCGGCGTGGCATCGCACATGCCGCCCGTCGCGCCGTCCGGCAGCACGTCACGTAGGGTTGCGTTCCAGGCGTCGTTGGGTCCGGTGTTCTGGACGTCGATGGCGAAGATGCCCGACTGTCCGACGGTCATCGTCGCCGGGCCCGACTTCGTGACCTCGAGCACCGGCGGCACCAGCACGAACTCCCCGTCGAGGTCGGCGGTGTTGACCTCGCCTCCTTCTCGGGTGATGAACTCGTCGACGGGATCGCCGTCCTCGTCGAGGAAGGTCAGCGACATCGTGTAGGTCTTCCCGCCGACGGTGAAGGTCGTGGGCTCGGGTGCGTCGACGAAGGTCACGCGGTCGGTGCACCCCTCACCGGGCGGCGTCGGATAGGGGCAGGGCGTCTCGTTGTTGGGCGTTTCCTCGTGGGTGAACGTGAAGGTGAAGGTCAGGGGTCCGGTCTGTTCGCCGTTCACCGTGAAGTCGATGACGATGTCGAGCATGACCGACGTCAAGGAGGGATCGGAGACCGGGAAGTTCCGGTGCGAGAAGGTCGCCACCGGGAACGTCTGCGGGTCCGGGATCGTGATGGTGACGTCGTATCCGCTCTGCTCTTCGGTGGTGGTGCCCCAGCTGATGCTCGAGGTCGGCACGCCGTTCGTGATGACGGGATCCCCCGGTTGGCTGCCGGGGACGTTGTCGGTTGCGCTGTGCCAGAACGCGGCAGCGGACGTGAACGTGATCTGGGACTGAGCCGCGCTCGGGCTGGGAGCGGCAAGGAGCAGTGCGGCGAACAGAGCGCCTAGCGCTCTGCCGAGTGCCCCTACGCCGGTCTGGCCACGCCTCCGCATCCGAACCTCTCGTTCCACCGCGAGGGGCGAGCGCAAAGGCCAGTGCGGGACGAGACCGCTGCCGGTCTCGGGCTCGATTCTGGCGGTCCCGCTGTCGTAGGGCCTCGGGCCCTGTAGACCGGTGACTTTGCGTCGCCACCTTTCGGTGGGTTTGCCTTTGTCTGAATCGGTGAGCCTCTCGGCTCGTTGTCAGCAGGATTCCGTGTTGAGTTGGATCAGGTCGCCGGAAGGAAGTCGATCGGGTACAGGATCGTCACCGGCGAAACTTCCTTCGCGCCGAAGTCGAAGCCGCGCACGCGCTCGACCACCTGTGCGGAGAGCTGCGGCGCGTTCATGTCGCTCGACTGGAGCCGGCACAGCGACACGCTCCCGTCGGGCTCGATCGTCAGGCGCAGCACCAACTGGCCCTGAAGCGTCGGGTCGCGCCGCAGCTCGCGGTTGTAGAGCCGGTAGAGCGCCGCCTTGTGTCGGTCGAAGACGATCTGGATCTCCTCGTCGGTGCGGCCGGCGACCGCACCGCTCGCGAGCGGCCGATCCGACGTGCCCGTGCCGCCGATCGAGCTCGCCCCGCGCGTGAGCGCGACGCCGCCGAGCTGCTGCCCGTCGCCACCGCCGCCTCCGACGTC
>CAZQYK010000592.1:0-6080 GCA_964597285.1 uncultured Spirochaetales bacterium | reverse complement strand
GCCGGCGCTCCTCGGGGTCGCGCTCCGAGGCCAGCCGCGCGGCGGCGAGCCAGCGCGCGCGGCCTTCGCGCGTCGCGAGGTCGAGGCCCAGCGCGGCGCTCGGGTGGCCGCCGAGCGCTTCGACCACCTCACGGATCCGTGTGCCGATGTCGTCGATGGCCAAGGCGCGTCCGCGCGTGCTACAACGGTCCGCCGTTCTAGCACAGGATCCCCCGATGCCCCGAGCCTACTGCATCACCGCCGACGCGATCGCCGCCGAGCGCAAGCGCGTCGGCGACGACCTGACGAAGTTCGACATCGCGAGCGTCGTCCAGCTCGACGAGGTCGAGCTGCGCGAGCTCGGCCCCTCCGACGTGCGGCTGCGCATCCTGGCCGTTTCGGCCGAGCACAACGTCGACCACGCCGCGCTCGCCGACACGATGAACATCGCCGAGGCGCGCGGCGGCAAGATGTATCCGGGCAACAGCGCCGTCGGTGAGGTCGTCGAGGTCGGCGAGCGCGTGACGCGCTTCCAGAAGGGCGACGTCGTCGTCACCCACTGCAACGGCGAGCCGGACACGTATGGCTACCCGCTGCGCATCTGGGCCTACGACCAGCCCGACTCGATCGGCTGGTACGGCGAGGAGGCGGTCGTCGGCGACTGGCAGATCATCCCGGCGCCGCTCGACTGCGGGCTCAACCTGTGGGAGATCGCCGCGCTGCCGCTGCGCGCGCCCACCGCCTATCACATGTGGCGCCGCGCGCTCGGCATCTACCGGCTCAAGGTCCCGCGCGGCCAGCGCGCGGTGCTGAACGTGCTGGGCTTCGGCGGCGGCGTGTCCGAGCTCTTCCTGATGCTCGCGAGGAGCGAGGGCCACCGCGCGATCTTCTGCTCCGGCAGCCCCGAGCGGCGCGCACACCTCGAGTCGCTCGGCATCGAGCCGATCGACCAGAAGGCCTTCCACCGCTTCGCCGGCCGCGACGACGTCAAGGCCTTCAACAAGCACGTCAAGGGCATGACCGACGGCGAGGGCGTGCAGATCGTCTGCGACATGCTGCGCGGGCCGGTGTATCCGGCGGGGCTCGCGGTGCTGTCGCGGATGGGCGTCGACGTCTCTGCCGGCTGGCAGCTCTCGACCGCGGTCGACTACAACTCGGCGAACCTGTCGGTCCGCCAGATCACGCTCGACCACGTGCACTACGAGACCGTCGAGGCCTGCGGCGCGGCCACCGAGCTCTACGGCAGCGTGTTCAAGCCCACGGTGCACCGCGAGATCTACGCGTTCGAGGACCTGCCGCGCGCCGTCGCCGAGATGCACGAGAACGTGCAGACCGGCATCCCGATCGTGCAGATCGCCTCCGACCTGCCCGAGTCGGTGCGCCACCTGGTTCCGTAGCCGAGCGGCTCGGCGGGCCCGGCGCGCGGCCCCGGGGCGGGGCTATAGTGCGCGCCTCGAAGCTTCCGGAGGGACCCCCCGTTGATCGCAGGCGTACCCGCCGAGACGGCCGCGGGCGAGCGGCGCGTCGCGCTCTCGCCCGACGCCGCGAAGACGCTGGTGCAGGCCGGCGTCGAGGTCGCGGTCCAGTCCGGCGCCGGTGCGTCGGCCGGCTTCGACGACGCGGCCTACGAGCAGGCCGGGGCGCGCATCGTCGCCGACGCCGGCGCGGCGCTCGGGGCCGACCTCGTGCTCAAGGTGCAGGCGCCCTCCGACGACGAGATCGCGCGGATGCGCGAGGGCGCGGCGCTGATCGCCTTCCTGCGGCCCTTCGACGCGCCCCAGCTCGCGCGGCGGCTCGCCGAGCGCCGCGTCAGCGCGTTCGCGATGGAGCTGATGCCGCGCATCACGCGCGCGCAGTCGATGGACGCGCTCTCGTCGCAGGCGACGATCGCCGGCTACCGCGCGGTGCTGCTCGCGGCGACGTCGCTGCCGAAGATCTTCCCGATGCTCGTGACGGCGGCCGGCACGATCCAGCCGGCGCGCCTGTTCGTGATCGGCGCCGGCGTCGCCGGGCTCCAGGCGATCGCGACCGCGCGGCGCCTCGGCGCGGTCGTCGAGGCCTACGACACGCGGCCGGTCGTCGCCGAGCAGGTGCAGAGCCTCGGCGCGCGCTTCGTGACGCTCGACCTCGACACCGGCGACGCCGAGGACGCCGGGGGCTATGCGAAGGCCCAGAGCGAGGAGTTCTACCGCCGGCAGCGCGAGGAGCTCGGCAAGAAGCTGCGGCAGAGCGACGTCGTGATCACCACCGCGCTGGTGCCCGGGCAGCGCGCGCCGCTGCTGATCGACGAAGCGGCCGTGCGCGGCATGAAGACGGGCTCGGTGATCGTCGACCTCGCCGCCGAGAACGGCGGCAACTGCGAGTGCACCGACCCCTCCGGACCGACCACCGCGCACGGCGTCCGCATCCTGCCCGGCGCGAACCTGCCGAGCGACATTCCGGCGAACGCGAGCCAGATGTACGCGCGCAACCTCGTGAGCTTCGTCAAGCACCTCGCGCCCGATGGCCAGGTCGTCTTCGACCTCGACGACGAGATCACGCGCGGCGCGCTGCTCACGCACGAGGGGCAGGTCACGAACGACCGCGTCAAGGCCAAGCTCGAGGGAGGCGCCTAGGTGCTCGACAATCCGGCCGCCGCGCTGACGATCTTCGTGCTCGCGATCTTCGTCGGCTTCGAGGTGATCGCGAAGGTGCCGCCGCTGCTGCACACGCCGCTGATGAGCGGATCGAACGCGATCTCCGGCATCACGATCGTCGGCGCGATCCTCGCCGCGGGCGGCGAGGACCTGGGCCTCGCGAACTGGCTCGGCTTCGTCGCGATCGTGTTCGCGACGATCAACGTCGTCGGCGGCTTCCTCGTCACCGACCGCATGCTCGGGATGTTCAAGCGCAAGCCCGGCGCGGCGGGCAAGCCGAAGTGAGCGACTTCGGCACCCAGTTCGCGTACCTCGCGTCCGCGGTGCTGCTGATCGTCGGCATGCGGATGCTGTCTTCGCCGAAGACGGCGCCGCAGGGCAACTGGATCGCGGCGCTCGGCATGCTCGTCGCGGTGATCGCGACGCTGTGGATGCGCGAGGTCGTGAGCTTCACGACGATCGTCCCGGGCGTGCTCGTCGGCGCGACGATCGGTGTGCTGCTCGCGACGCGGATCCAGATGACGGCGATGCCGCAGATGGTCGCGCTGCTGAACGGCTTCGGCGGCGGCGCGTCGGCGCTGGTCGCGTCGGCCGAGCTGATCAACTACGCCGGCCGCGGAGAGGAGCCGACCGGCGTCGTGCCGACCGCGATCGTGCTCGGCTCGCTGATCGGCGGCATCACCTTCACCGGCAGCGCGGTCGCTTTCGCGAAGCTCCAGGAGCTGATCGGCGGCCAGCCGGTGGTCTACCGCGGCCAGCAGATCGTCAACGGCCTGCTCGGCGTGGCGACGCTCGCGCTCGGCGCGCTCGTCGTGATGGAGCCGCTCGGGCTCGGGCCCTACTGGGGGCTCGTCGCGCTGAGCCTGCTGCTCGGCGTGCTGCTCGTGATCCCGATCGGCGGCGCGGACATGCCGGTCGTGATCTCGCTCTTGAACAGCTACTCGGGCCTCGCGGCCTGCGCGACCGGCTTCGTGCTCGGCAACGCCGGCCTCGTGATCAGCGGCTCGCTGGTCGGCGCGTCCGGGATCATCCTGACGAAGATCATGTGCGACGCGATGAACCGCTCGCTCGCGAACGTGCTCTTCGGCGCCTTCGGCGCCGCGAGCCCACGGGCGGCCGCGGCCGCCGGCGGCGAGCAGCGCGTCGCGAAGGGCTACACGCCCGAGGACGCCGCGGTGATCTTCTCGAACGCGCGCTCGTGCATCGTCGTGCCGGGCTACGGCATGGCGGTGGCGCAGGCGCAGCACGCGGTGCGCGAGCTCTCCGACGTGCTCGCCGAGCGCGACATCTCGGTGAAGTTCGCGATCCACCCGGTGGCCGGCCGGATGCCCGGCCACATGAACGTGCTGCTCGCCGAGGCCGACGTCCCCTACGAACGCCTGGTCGAGATGGACGAGATCAACTCCGAGTTCCCGGAGACCGACGTCGCGCTCGTGATCGGCGCGAACGACGTCGTGAACCCGGACGCGCGCACCGAGAAGGCGAGCCCGATCTACGGCATGCCGATCCTCGACGTCGACCGCGCGCAGCACGTCTTCGTGATCAAGCGCAGCATGAACCCCGGCTTCTCCGGCGTCGAGAACCCGCTCTTCTTCAACGACAACACGATGATGATCTTCGGCGACGCGAAGAGGACGGTGCTCAAGCTCGTGGAGGCGATCCGGGACTTTGGGTGATCCGGGGCGACCGATCGGCCGCGCGCTCGGCCCGATCTTCGGGGTCGCGCTGTGGGGATCGATCGCCGCGGCGTCGCCGCCCCAGCCCTCGGCCGAAGCCGCCGAAGCGCCGCGCGCCGCGCCGGCCTTGTGGCGCGCGCTGCGCCCCGACGGCAGCGAGGCCTACCACCTGCTCGGCTCGGTGCACCTCGGGCGGCCGTCGACGCTGCGCCTGCCCGGCGCCGTCGACGATGCGTTCGCGCGCGCGCAGGAGCTCGTGCTCGAGGTCCCGCCCGAGGAGCTGACGCCGGAGACGGCCGCCGAGCAGGTCGCGCTGCACGCGCGCATCGCGCCGCCGGCGACGCTGCGCGATCGGCTCTCGGCCGACGCGCTGGCCGCGCTGTCGCGCCACCTCGAGATGCGCGGCCAGTCGCTCGACGCCTATCTCCAGCTCGAGCCGTGGTTCATCGCGCTCGAGATCGACGTGCGCGAGGCCGAGCGCGCCGGGCTCGACCCCGACTACGGCGTCGACCGCCACTTCGCGTGGCGCGCCTCCGGGCGCATGCCGGTCGTCGCGCTCGAGTCGGCCCGCGAGCAGATGCGCCTGCTCTCGGAGCTGCCAGCCGACGTCCAGGAGCTGCTGCTGATGGACAGGCTGCTGCGCACCGACCGCGCCGGGCGCGGCGTCGCCGGCCTCGTCGCGGCCTGGGAGCGCGGCGACCTCGACGCGGTGGAGCGCATCGTCTACGGGCCGCTCTTCGAGACGCCGCGGCTCGCGGTCTTCTACGAGCGGCTCGTGCTCGGGCGCAACGAGAGCATGACGCAGCGGCTCGCGAGCCTGGCCCGCGACGGCAAGCGGCGCTTCGTCGTGATCGGCGCGGGGCACACGGTGGGCGCGCGGGGCGTCCCGGCGCTGCTGCGCGACTACGGCTTCCGCGTGGAGCGGGTGAGGTGACGGCGATGCAGACGCGCGACGTCGAGCTCGGATTCCTGGCCATCCCCGACGCCGGCCCGTCGCCGGGCGTGGCGATGGTGCACGACGTCTGGGGGCTGTCCGACCACACGCGCGACCTCGCGTGCCGGCTCGCGGCCGAGGGCTTCGCGGTGCTCGCGCTCGACCTCTACCGGCGCGACCGGCCCGAGAAGATCGAGGACCCGGGCGCGTTGATGCGCGCGCTCTCCGACCCCCAGGTGCTCGCCGACCTGCGCGACGCCCGCGCCTTCCTCGCCGACCGCCCGGAGACGAACGGCCGGGTCGGGGTCACCGGCTTCTGCATGGGCGGCATGTACGCGCTGATGGCCGCGTGCGGCGACCTCGGCTTCGAGGCCGCGGTGCCGTTCTACGGCCTGCTCTCGCACGCGCACGGGATCTTGCACGATCCGGCCGGCCTCGACCCGGCGCGCAAGCCGCGCGAGCCGCTCGCGGTGGCGCGCGAGCTCTCGTGCCCGCTGCTCGCCTTCTACGGCGACGCCGACGAGTTCGTGCCGATGGACGACGTGCGCGCGCTCGAGCGCGAGCTCGCGCGCGCCGACGCCGCCGCCGAGGTCGTCGTCGTCGCCGGCGCCGGCCACGCCTTCATGAACGACACCCGCCCCGCCGCCTACCGCCCCGACGCCGCCGCGGCGGCGTGGAAGCGCGCGGTCGAGTTCCTGCGCTGGCACCTGGGGAGCTAGCCCTGATCCGAGAAAAGATTCAGCAGGCGTAGGGCGATATTGAAGGTGGCCCCGTCGGTGCTACGGATGGAGTTGCAACGCTTCATCACCACACCGGGGGGCCACAGGGGTGAGAATATCGAAGAGAGCGATTCGC
>CAZQYK010000591.1:0-5775 GCA_964597285.1 uncultured Spirochaetales bacterium | reverse complement strand
GGCGAGCCAGCCGGCGCGCGCGAGGTGGTCGGCGAGGATCACGATCCAGATCCACACCACCGGCGCGTGCCAGACGAACGCGAGCGCGAACGCGAGCGGCACGCGGATCCCCCAGTTGCCGACCGCGGCGGCGACGAAGGGCGTGAAGGTGTCGCCGGCGCCGCGGTGCGCGCCGCCGAGCGCGAAGTGCGACTGCAGCGCCGGCTGCGCGAGCGCGAGCACGATCAGGAAGGGCACGAGCTCGTCGACGAGCGCCGCGTCGTCGGTGAAGAGGCTCGCGATCGGTCGCGGCAGCGCCGCGCACAGCGCGCCGAGCACACCGGCCACCACGAGCGCGAGCCCGGCGGTGCGCCAGCCAGCGCGCCGCGCGGTGTCGCTGCGCCCGGTGCCGAGTGCCTGCCCGACCAGCGTCGCCGCCGCGGTGCCGAACGCGGTGCCGGGGATCCACGTGAACGCGAGCAGCCGGATCCCGACCGTGTAGGTCGCGATCGCGACGCTGCCATACTCCGAGAGCACGCGGAAGTAGGCCAGCAGCGCGAGGTTGTTCGCGAGGCGCTCGCCGACGCTCGGCAGCATCAGCCGCACCACCTCGCCGACGCGGGCGCGCGCGGCGCCGAAGTCGCGCAGCCGCAGCGAGAGCGGCGACTCCGGGCTCGAGCGCACGACGACCGCCGCGAAGAGCAGCAGCCCGATCGCCTGCGACAGGAAGGTCGCGAGCCCGGCGCCGACGAGCTCGAGGCGCGGGAACGGGCCGGCGCCGAAGATGAAGACCGCGTTGCCGGCGATCTTGACCCCGGTCACGACGACCGCGATCAGCATCGGCGTGCGCGTGTCGCGGTCGGCGCGCAGGCCGAACTCGAGCGTCATGCCCACCGCGAGCAGCAGCGACGAGCCGACGACGAGCTGGAGGTACGGGATCGCCGCTCGGGCGACCGCCGGCTCGGCGCCGAGCGCCGCGAGCAACGGCTCCGGCGCCGCGAGCATCGCCGCGCACAGCAGCGCCGCCGCGCCGACGGCGACCCACAGCGCCGCCGCGAGCGAGTGGCGCGCACGCAGCGGGTCGCCGCCGCCGATCGCCTGCGCCCTCAGCGCCACCGTCGCGAAGCCGGTCGCGAAGAGCACCGACTGCGACAGGTGGACGACCTGGGTCGGGGAGCCGACCGCCGCGACCGAGCCGGCGCCGAGCCGGCCGACCATCGCGATGTCGATCAGGCCGACCACGTTCAGCAGCGCCTGCGACGCCATCACCGGCCACGACAGCGACCAGATCTCGCCGAGCGAGTCGAGCGGGGCGCGCGGCGCACGGCCCCCGCGCGCGACCGCGGCCGCGAGCGTCGCGGACGGGAGGTCGGCGCCCTCGGTGTCGAGCGAGCCGTCGTCGTCGCTCGGCTCGGGGCGCCGCGGCGGGGTCGGCCTCGAGGACGTCAGCGCCGCTCCGCCGGCACCTGCATCGCGTCAGCGCAGCTCCGCCGGGACCGGGAACACGACGCCCTCGTCGACCTCGGGCTGCGAGCGCACGGCGACGTCGGGGCCGCCGAGCTCGCGCAGCCGCTCGACCACGCGCTCGACGAGCTCCTCGGGAGCCGACGCGCCGGCGCTGACGCCGATCCGCGCCGCGCCGCGCAGCCACGCGGCGTCGAGGTCGGCCGCCGACTGCACGAGGTGCGCCCGGCGCCCGGCCTTGCGCGCGAGCTCGACGAGCCGGTTGCTGTTCGACGACTCGGGCGCGCCGACGACGACCACGACGTCGGCGGTCTCGGCCAGGCGCTTGACCGCGTTCTGGCGGTTCTGGGTCGCATAGCAGATGTCGTCCTTGCGCGGCAGGCGGATCGCCGGGAAGCGGCGCGTCAGCGCGGCGACGATCTCGCGCGTGTCGTCGACCGAGAGCGTCGTCTGGGTCACGCAGCCGAGCCGGTCGGGATCGCTCACCGCGAGGTGTGCGACGTCGTCGACCGTCTCGACGAGGTGGATCCGGTCCGGCGCGTGGCCGAGCGTGCCCTCGACCTCGACGTGGCCCGCGTGGCCGACGAGCACGACCTCGAAGCCGTCCCGGACCATCCGCAGCGTCTCGACGTGGACCTTCGTGACGAGCGGGCAGGTCGCGTCGATCACGCGCAGGCCGCGGGCCTCCGAGGCCTCGCGCACCGCTGGCGACACGCCGTGCGCGCTGAAGATCAGGAGCGACCCGGGCGGCACGTCGGCCGGATCGTCGACGAACACGGCGCCCTTCGCGCGCAGGCCCTCGACGACGTGGCGGTTGTGGACGATCTCGTGGCGCACGTAGACCGGGGGTCCGAAGCGCTCGAGCGCGATCTCGACGATCTCGATCGCGCGGTCGACTCCCGCGCAGAATCCGCGCGGATTGGCGAGCCACAGCTCCACGCGCGGCAGCGTAGCGCGGCCTGCACGGCGAAGGAGGCGCGGCTATCCTCGCACTCCCGACCCAGCGCCCCCCGGTCGGAGCGCGCGCCCGCGAGCGGGGGACCGAGGAGAGCTCGCATGGCCGACGCCGAAGTCCGCGACTCCGACCCCGCACGCGACCCCGAGCTCGAGGCCTTCCGCCGCGAGGTCGCGCAGTGGCTCGACGCGAACGCGCCGGAGTCGATCCGCGGGCTCGAGACGTCGATCGAGGGCGGCGGCAACTGGGGCGGGCGGCGCGCGCAGTTCGCGTCGCCGGACATGAAGCTCTGGCTCGAGCGGATGGCCGAGCGCGGCTGGACGGCGCCGACCTGGCCGGTCGAGTACGCCGGCGGCGGGCTGTCGAAGGATCGCGCGAAGCTGCTCGCGCGCGAGATGGCGGCGCGCAAGCTGCCACCGCCGCTGATGGGCTTCGGGCTCGAGATGATCGGGCCGACGCTCTTGCAGTTCGGCGACGAGGAGCAGAAGCGCGAGCACCTGCCGAAGATCGCGCGCGGCGAGATCCGCTGGTGCCAGGGCTATTCCGAGCCCGACTCGGGCTCGGACCTCGCGTCGCTCCAGACCCGCGCGGTGCGCGATGGCGACCACTACGTCGTCGACGGCACGAAGGTCTGGACCTCGTACGGCGACCAGTCCGACTGGATCTTCGCGCTCGTGCGCACGGATCCCTCGGCCAAGAAGCAGGACGGGATCACCTTCCTGCTGATCGACATGGAGACGCCGGGCGTCAGCGTGCGGCCGATCCAGCTGATCAGCGGCAAGTCGCCGTTCTGCGAGACGCGCTTCGAGGGCGTGCGGGTGCCGGTGCGCAACGCCGTCGGCGGCGAGAACAAGGGCTGGACCGTCGCGAAGGCGCTGCTCGGCTACGAGCGCGCGATGATCGCCGACGCGTTCGGCGCGTCGCGCGGCGACAGGAAGAAGAAGGTCGAGGCCGAGTCCGGCAGCCGGCTCGTGCGGCTCGCGCGCCGCCACGGCTTCGGCGGAAACGGCGGCGCGCTCCACGACGCGGTGCTGCGCGACGAGATCGCGCGGCTCGAGATGGACGAGCGCGCGTTCCACCTGACCGTGCAGCGCAGCCGCGACGCGGCGAAGGCGGGGCACCGGCCGGGCCCGGAGAGCTCGCTCTTCAAGGTCTACGCGACCGAGCTGAACAAGGACCGGCACGAGCTGATGGTGCGCATCGCCGGCCCGCAGGGCCTCGGCTGGGAGGGACCCGGCTACGACGACGAGGAGCTCGACCTGACGCGCCAGTGGCTGCGCTCGCGCGGCAACTCGATCGAGGGCGGCACCTCGGAGATCCAGCTCGACATCATCGCGAAGCGCGTGCTCGGGCTTCCGGACTAGGCGGGAGAGGTGGCCATGCAGCTCGTACTCACCGAAGACCAGGAGCTCCTCGCGAAGACCGCGGCCGACTGGGTCGCCGAGCACTCGCCGGTGGCGCGCGTGCGCCAGCTGCGCGACGCGCGCGACGCCGACGGCTTCTCTCGCGCGCTGTGGCGGCAGATGGCCGAGCTCGGCTGGGTCGGCATCCCGTTCCCGGAGGCGCACGGCGGCGCCGGCATGGGCCTCGCCGAGCTCGCGGTGGTGCTCGAGGCGCTCGGCCGCAACCTCGCGCCGGAGCCCTTCCTGTCGACCGTGCTGCTCGGCGGGCAGGCCCTCCTGCTCGCCGGCGACGGCGCGCAGAAGTCCGCCTGGCTCGACGGCGTCGTCGCCGGCGAGAAGCTGCTCGCGCTGGCGCAGCAGGAGCCCGGCAGCCGCTTCGACCTGCACCGCGACGCGACGCGCGCCGAGCCGGCCGGCGACGGCTGGCGGCTGCGCGGCCAGAAGATCGCCGTGCTCGACGGCGCCGTGGCCGACGCGATCGTCGTCGTCGCGCGCAGCGCCGGCGCCGACGACGACCGCTCGGGCGTCACGCTCTTCCTCGTGCCGGCCGGCGCGTCGGGCCTGCGCGTCGAGCGCCAGTGGCGCGTCGACTCGCGCCACGCGGCGCTCGTGCGCCTCGACGACTGCCGCGTCGGCGCCGACGCGGTGCTCGGCCGGCCCGGCGAGGGCCTGCCGGTGCTCGAGGCGGTCTGCGACCGCGCGACGGTGGGCCTGTGCGCCGAGATGCTCGGCTCGATGTCCGAGGCCTTCGACCGCACGCTCGCGTACCTCAAGGACCGCGTGCAGTTCGGCGTGCCGATCGGGAGCTTCCAGGCGCTCAAGCACCGCGCCGCGCAGGTCTTCATCGAGATCGAGCTGTGCCGCTCGGCGGTGATGGCCGCCGCACGCGCCGTCGACGAGGGGCTCGCCGAGGCGCCGCGCCTCGTGTCGCTCGCGAAGGCGCGCTGCTCCGAGGCGGCGATGCTCGCCGCGAACGAGGCGGTGCAGATGCACGGCGGCATCGGCATGACCGACGAGCACGAGATCGGCTTCTTCCTGAAGCGGGCCCGCGCCGCGGAGCTGACGCTCGGCGACGCGGCCTGGCACCGCGACCGCTGGGCCCGGCTCACCGAATACTAGGGGCGAGATGGGGCAGGGGGAGGCCACGGCGCTGACGCCGACCGAGCGGCTGCTGCGCGCGTGCCGCGGCGAGCCGGTCGACCGGCCTCCGGTGTGGCTGATGCGGCAGGCGGGGCGCTACCTGCCCGAGTACCGCCGCGTCCGCGAGCAGCTGTCGTTCGAGGCGCTGTGCCGCGACGTCGAGCGCGCGGTCGAGGTCTCGCTGCAGCCGATCGAGGCGATCGGCACCGAGGCGGTGATCTTCTTCTCGGACATCTTCACGCCGGTGCCCGGTCTCGGGGTCGAGGTCGCGTTCCGGCCGGGCCCGTGCATCGCCGAGCCGATCCGCAGCCGCGCGCAGGTCGACGCGCTCCGCGCGCCCGACCCGCGCGAGAGCGTGCCCTTCGTGTTCGAGATCCTGCGCGCGCTGCGCGCCGAGCTCGCCGGGCGCGCGCTGCCGCTGCTCGGCTTCGCCGGCGCGCCGTTCACGCTCGCGGCGTACCTCGTCGAAGGCGCCGGGTCGCGGCACTTCGCGACCTGGAAGCGGATGCTGTGGCGTGAGCCCGACCTCGCGCGCGCGCTGCTCGACCGGCTCGTCGATCTCACGGTCGCGTACCTGAACGCGCAGATCGAGGCCGGTGCGCAGGCGGTGCAGCTCTTCGACACCTGGGCCGGGATGCTCTCGCCGGCCGACTACCGCGAGTGGGTGCTGCCGACTCACCGCGCGATCGCCGCGAAGCTCGACCGCGCCGCGGCGCCGCTGATCCTCTACGTGAACGACGGTGTGCACGTCCTCGATTTCATGGCGGAAAGCGGCGCCGACGTGCTCTCGCTCGACTGGCGGGTCGACCTCGCCGACGCGGCCCGGCGCGTCGG
>CAZQYK010000590.1:0-5734 GCA_964597285.1 uncultured Spirochaetales bacterium | reverse complement strand
CCTGCTGCGCAAGCCGCTGCAGCGCTACTTCGCCGAGCGCCACGGCGCGATCCGCAAGGAGATCGACGAGGCCGCGGCGCTGCGCAAGCAGGCCGAGGAGCGCCACGCGCAGTGGCAGCGCCGGCTCGCCGACCTCGAGCGCGAGCTCGACGGGATCCGCGCGACCGCGCGCGAGCGCGCCGAGGCCGAGCGCGAGCACCTGCTCGCCGACGCGCGCGCCGCCGCCGAGCGCATCCGCCGCGACGCCGCGGCCGCGGTCGACCAGGAGCTGCGCCGCGCGCGCGCGCGGGTGCGCGGCGAGGCGTCGGAGCTCGGGGTCGAGCTCGCGGCCGGCATCCTGCGCGACCAGGTCGGCGACGCCGACCGCCAGCGCCTGCTCGACGAGTTCATCGAGCGCATCGAGCGCGCGCCCGGGGCCGAGCGCTAGCCGTGCGCAGCGCCGCCGCCGCCCGCCGCTACGCCCGCGCGCTCTTCGGCCTCGCGCAGGAGGGCGGCGCCGTCGACGAGATCCGCGGCCAGCTCGCGCGGATGGACGAGCTCTTCGCGGCCGAGTCCGCACTGCGCCACGCGCTGTTCCGGCCGCTGCGCCCGGTGGCCGAGCGGCGCAACGTGCTGCGCGCGATCGCGACGCGCCTCGGCCTCGCCGACGTCGTCCGCAACTTCCTGGTCTTCCTGATCGACCAGCGCCGCCTCGTCGACTTCGACGCGATCCGCGCCGAGTACGAGCAGCTCGCCGACGCCGCGGCCGGCCGGGTCAAGGCCACGGTCACGGCGGCGGCGCCGCTCGACGACGCGCAGCACGACCGCCTGCGGCGCGCGCTCGCGGCGCGCACCGGCCGCGAGGTCGAGCTCGAGGTCACGGTCGACTCCGCGCTGATCGGAGGCGCGGTCGCGCGCGTCGGCAACGTCGTGTTCGACGGCAGCCTCAAGACGCAGCTCTCCCAGCTGCGCGACACCCTTTCGAGAGGACAGGGACACTGATGGACATCAAGCCCGGCGAGATCACCGACATCCTCAAGCGCGAGATCAGGGAGTACGACCGCGAGATCGACGTCGCGGAGACCGGCACCGTGCTGTCGATCGGAGACGGCATCGCGCGCGTCTACGGCCTCGAGAGCGCGATGGCCGGAGAGCTCGTCGAGTTCCCGGGCGGCACCTCGGGCCTGGTGCTGAACCTCGAGGAGGACAACGTCGGCATCGCCGTGATGGGCGAGACGACGCACGTCAAGGAAGGCGACCTCGTGCGGCGCACCGGACGCATCATCGAGGTGCCGGTCGGCGAGGCGCTGGTCGGGCGCGTCGTCGACGCGCTCGGCAACCCGATCGACGGCAAGGGCGACATCGACTCGAACGAGCGGCGCCGCGTCGAGCTGAAGGCGCCGGGCATCGTCGCGCGCAAGTCGGTGCACGAGCCGCTCCAGACCGGCATCAAGGCGATCGACGCGATGACGCCGATCGGCCGCGGCCAGCGCGAGCTGATCATCGGCGACCGCCAGACCGGCAAGACGGCGATCGCGATCGACACGATCATCAACCAGAAGAACACCGACGTCTACTGCATCTACGTCGCGATCGGGCAGAAGCAGTCGACGGTCGCGCAGGTCGTCGAGAAGCTGCGCCAGCACGGGGCGATGGACTACACGATCGTCGTCGCCGCGACGGCCGCCGAGCCGGCGCCGCTGCAGTTCATCTCGCCGTACACCGGCGTGACGATGGGCGAGTGGTTCCGCGACAGCGGCAAGCACGCGCTGATCATCTACGACGACCTCTCGAAGCAGGCGGTCGCGTACCGCCAGCTCTCGCTGCTGCTGCGCCGCCCGCCGGGCCGCGAGGCCTACCCGGGCGACGTCTTCTACGTGCACTCGCGGCTGCTCGAGCGCGCCGCGAAGATGAACGACGAGCTCGGCGGCGGCAGCCTCACGGCGCTGCCGATCATCGAGACCCAGGCCGGCGACGTGTCGGCCTACATCCCGACGAACGTCATCTCGATCACCGACGGCCAGATCTTCCTCGAGACCGACCTGTTCAACTCCGGAATCCGCCCGGCGGTGAACGTCGGCATCTCGGTGTCGCGCGTCGGCGGCGCGGCGCAGACGAAGGCGATGAAGGCGGTCGCCGGCACGCTGAAGCTCAACCTCGCGCAGTACCGCGAGATGGCCGCGTTCTCGCAGTTCGGCAGCGACCTCGACAAGGCGACGCAGGAGCAGCTCGCGAACGGCGAGCGGCAGACCGAGATGCTGAAGCAGCCGCAGTACTCGCCGCTCCCGATGGAGGAGCAGGTCGTGTCGATCTACGCCGCGACGCCGCAGGAGGGCCGCGCGTCGTGGGTGCGCGAGCTCGAGCTCGAGGACGTCGCCCGCTACGAGAAGGAGATGCTCGAATACGTGCGCACGCGCCACGGCGACGTGCTGAAGAGCATCCGCGACAGCGGCAAGCTCGACGACGACGTGCGCCAGAAGCTGAACGCCGCGCTCGACGAGTTCGCGGGCGTGTTCGCGCCCTCGCAGCGCCCCGGGAGCCAGGCGGCCTGAAGTGCCCAGCCTCAAGGACATCCGGCGGCGCATCACGAGCGTCCAGAAGACGCAGCAGATCACGCGCGCGATGCGCATGGTCGCCGGCGCGAAGCTGCGCCGGGCGCAGGACGCGATCGAGTCGGCGCGCCCGTACGCCGAGCGCATGCGCCGCACGCTCGCCGAGGTGGCGCGCGCCCAGCGCGACTCCGACCACCCGCTGCTCGTCGCGCACCCGGCGGTGCGCAACGTCGAGCTGCTCGTCGTCACCTCCGAGCGCGGCCTGTGCGGCGCGTTCAACGCGAACGTGATCAAGCACGCCCGCCGCCTCGCCGCGCAGCGCAGCGCGGCCGGCGCGCAGGTGTCGATCCACACCGCGGGGAAGAAGGCGCGCGAGGCCTTCCAGCGCAGCCACCCCGACCGCCTCGGCCGGCACTGGCCGCAGGAGGGCTGGGTGCAGTACGGCCAGGCGGCCGAAGCGGCGGCGCACGTCTCGGCCCGCTATGCGGCCGGCGAGGTCGACGAGGTCGTGCTCGTCTACAGCGAGTTCGTGTCGGCGATGACCCAGACGCCGCGCGGCGTGACGCTGCTGCCCTTCTCGGCCGCGGAGGCCGACGGCGAGGCCGCGGCGCCGCTGCCGTACGAGATCGAGCCCGACCCGGCGAAGCTGCTCGCGGTGCTGGTGCCGAAGGCGGTCGAGGTGGAGATCTTCCGCGCACTGCTCGAGAACCAGTCGGGCGAGCACGCGGCGCGCATGGCCGCGATGGAGTCGGCGACGCGCAACACCGAGGAGCTGATCGAGTCGCTGACGCTCCAGTTCAACCGCGCGCGCCAGGCGGCGATCACGAAGGAGCTGGTCGAGATCGTGTCGGGCGCGGAAGCCCTCTAATCCCATACGAGAGATCGCAAGCCCGGCCACAGGCTGGGCGCGCAGTGAGCCGGAGGCGAACGAAGTGGAAAAGGGTCGAATCGTGCAGGTGACGGGTCCCGTCGTGGACGTCGAGTTCCCGCCGGGCTCGCTGCCCGAGATCTACACCGCGCTGCGCGTCACGAACCCGGGCATCGACGACCGCGCCGACAACCTCGTGCTCGAGGTCGCGCAGCACCTCGGCGAGAACACGGTGCGCTCGATCGCGATGGACACGACCGACGGCCTCACCCGCGGCCAGGAGGTCCGCAACAGCGGCGACGTGATCCGCGTGCCGGTCGGCGAAGCGACGCTCGGCCGCATCATGAACGTGATCGGCGAGCCGGTCGACGAGAAGGGGCCGATCGAGTCGAAGACCACCTACCCGATCCACCGCGAGCCGCCGGAGTTCGTCGACCAGTCGACGAGCGTCGAGGCCTTCGAGACCGGCATCAAGGTCGTCGACCTGATCGCGCCGTACCCGAAGGGCGGCAAGGTGGGCCTGTTCGGCGGCGCGGGCGTCGGCAAGACGGTCGTGATCCTCGAGCTGATCACGAACATCGCGAAGGAGCACGCGGGCTACTCGGTGTTCGGCGGCGTCGGCGAGCGCACGCGCGAGGGCAACGACCTCTGGCACGAGATGGCCGACGCGAAGACGCCCGACGGCAAGACCGTGCTCGACAAGGCGGCGCTCGTGTTCGGGCAGATGAACGAGCCGCCCGGAGCGCGGGCGCGCGTCGGCCTCACCGCGCTGACCGCGGCCGAGTACTTCCGCGACGAAGAGGGCAAGGACGTGCTGCTCTTCATCGACAACATCTTCCGCTTCACGCAGGCGGGCTCCGAGGTGTCGGCGCTGCTCGGCCGCATCCCGTCGGCGGTGGGCTACCAGCCGACGCTGTCGACCGACATGGGCGAGCTGCAGGAGCGCATCACCTCGACGACGAAGGGCTCGATCACGTCGGTGCAGGCGATCTACGTGCCCGCCGACGACCTGACCGACCCGGCGCCTGCGACCGCGTTCACGCACCTCGACGCGACGACGGTGCTGTCGCGGCGCATCTCCGAGCTCGGCATCTACCCCGCCGTCGACCCGCTCGACTCGACCAGCCGCATCCTCGACCCGCAGGTGGTCGGCGAGGAGCACTACCGCGTCGCGCGCGGCGTGCAGCAGACGCTCCAGAAGTACAAGGACCTCCAGGACATCATCGCGATCCTCGGCATGGACGAGCTCTCCGAGGAGGACCGGCTCACGGTGTCGCGCGCGCGCAAGCTCGAGCGCTTCTTCTCGCAGCCCTTCCACGTCGCCGAGCAGTTCACCGGCACGCCGGGCGCCTACGTGCGGCTCGAGGACACGATCCGCGGCTTCAAGGAGGTGCTCGAGGGCAAGCACGACGACCTGCCCGAGCAGGCCTTCTACATGGTCGGCACGATCGAGGACGCGATCGAGAAGGCGAAGCGGCTCGCTTGATGCCGATCCAGCTCTCGATCGTCACGCCCTCCGGCGCCGCGTACGACGGCGCGGTCGACCGCGTCGTGCTGCCCGGCAGCGAGGGCGAGTTCGAGGTGCTGCCCGAGCACGAGCGCTTCCTGTGCCCGCTGCGCGTCGGCGAGGTGCAGATCCGCAAGGGCGCCGAGACGCTCTACGCGGCGGTCTCCGAGGGCTTCGCCGACGTCTCCGCCGACGAGGTCGCGGTGCTCGTCGACTCCTGTGAGCTCGCCGACGAGATCGACACCGCGCGTGCCGAGCTCGCGGTGCAGCGCGCCGAGCAGGGCCTCGCCGCGCTCGACCGCGACGCCGCGGCCGCGCGCGCGGCCGAGTGGGAGCAGGCGCTCGTGCGCGCGCGCAACCGCCTCGCGGTGGGCCAGCGGCGGTAGGTCGAGCGCAGAGGCGCCGCGCGCGTCAGCGCGCGGGCTCCTCGCCGATCTCCCCCTCCGAGAGCCGCTCGAGGAGCGCCTCGGTCGGCAGCGCGATGCGCTGCTGCGTGCCGTCGGGGCGCTCGACGTCGATCTCGAACTCGGGCGCCGCCGCGGCCTGCCACAGCAGCGCGGCGCCCGACAGGCTCGCGATCGGCACGCCGTTGACCGCGGTGACGAGGTCGCCGTCGCGCAGGCCGATCCGGTCGTAGAATCCGCCGGGCTCGAGTCGCGCGAGCTCGAAGCCCGCGAGCGCGCCGTCGCGGTAGACCGGCCGCGGATCGCCCTCGGCGAGCAGGCCCCCGCGCATCTCCGCGGCGTCCGGAGCCGGCCGGCCCTCGCGCTCGGCCGCGATGCGCGCGCGCAGCGACTCGGCCATCCGCTGGCGCCGCTCGCGCGCCTC
>CAZQYK010000589.1:0-4599 GCA_964597285.1 uncultured Spirochaetales bacterium | reverse complement strand
GCTCGGCGAGCGCGCGCTGCTCGAGGCGAGCGGCGGCGTGCACCTCGGCAACGTCCGCGAGGTCGCCGAGACCGGGGTCGCGCGCATCTCGATCGGAGCGCTCACGCACTCGGCGCCGGCCGCGGACGTGGCGCTCGAGATCCGCCGGACGGCCCGTGACGAGCGCCGCGAGACCGAATCCGCGCCCGCGGCGGACGTGGCGCTCGAGATCGAGGACTCGCGCGGGGGCCCGCCCCGTGGAGGTGCCGCGAAGTGAGCGGGGGGCCGGCCCGCGTGCTCGAGGCGCTGCGCACGAGCGGCGACCGGCCCTGCACCGGAGTGGAGCTCGCGGAGCGGCACGGCGTGTCGCGGGCCCAGGTCTGGAAGGACGTCGAGACGCTACGCGCGCGCGGCTACCGGATCGACGCCGCCGCCGGCGGCGGCTACCGCCTCGTCGCGGCTCCGGATCGGCTCTACCCCGAGGAGGTCGCGTGCGGCCTGGCGACGCGCTGGCTCGCGCGCGAGCTGCACTATCTCGACGAGACCGACTCGACGAACCGCGTCGCGCTCGACCTCGCGCGCGACGGCGCCGCCCACGGTACGACGGTGATCGCCGAGGGCCAGACCGCCGGCCGCGGCCGGCTCGGCCGCCGCTTCCACTCCCCGCCGTACCGCAACCTCTACGCGTCGATCGTGCTGCGCCCGGCGATCGCGCTCGCCGAGGCCCCGGCCTGGGCCCTCGCGTCGGCCGTCGCGGTCGCCGACGCGGTGCGCGACACGCTCGGCCCCCAGGCCGACGGGGCCCGAGGCGGGCGGGGCGGCGAACCGGGTGTCGAGCTCAAGTGGCCGAACGACGTGCTCGTCGGCGGCCGCAAGACCTCCGGGATCCTGCTCGAGCTCGGCGCCGAGGCCGACCGCGTCGCCTTCCTCGTGCTCGGCATCGGCGTGAACCTCAACGTCGATCCGGCCACCTTCCCCGAGGAGTTCCGCGCGTCGGCGACGAGCCTCGCGGCCGAGCGCGGCGCGCCGGTCGACCGCGCGCGCTTCGCCCGCGCGCTCTTCGAGCGCCTCGAGGCGCTGCTCGACGAGTGCGCCGCGCACGGCTTCGGCGCGGTGCTGCCCCGCTTCGACGCGCACTTCCGGATGCGCGGGCGCGCCGTGCGCGTTCGCGAGCTCGACGGCGCGGAGCGCGCCGGCCGCGTGCACGGCATCGACGTCGACGGCGCGCTGCTGCTCGCCGACGACGGGGGTCGGGTCCGGCGCTTCGTCGCCGGCGACGTGACCCTCGCCAAGGAGAGCCCGTGACGACCCTGCTCGTGATCGACATCGGGAACACGAACGTGTCGCTGGGCGTGTTCGACTACCCCGAGGCGGGCGCCGGAGAGCTCACGCACCACTGGCGCATCGGGACGCACCGCGAGCACACCTCCGACGAGGTGGGCCTGATCCTGAAGGGCCTGTTCGCGCAGGCGAGCCGCGAGATCGCCGAGGTCGACGACGTCGTGATCTCGAGCGTCGTGCCGCCGCTGCTGCCGATCTACGAGCGCGTCTCGACGAAGCTCTTCGACCGGCCGCCGCTGATCGTCGGCCCCGGCGTCCGTACCGGGATGCCGGTGCGCTACGAGAACCCGCGCGAGGTCGGCGCCGACCGCATCGTCAACGCGCTCGCCGCGTACGAGATGTTCGCCGGTCCGGTGATCGCGGTCGACTTCGGCACCGCGACCACCTTCGACTGCGTCTCGGCGCAGGGCGAGTACCTCGGCGGCGTGATCTTCCCGGGCATCCTCACCGCGATGGAGGCGCTCTTCGAGCGCGCGTCGATGCTGCACCGGGTCGAGATCGCGCGGCCGAAGGCGGTGATCGGCAAGACGACCACCGGGGCGCTCCAGTCGGGCTTGCTCTACGGCACGGCGGGCATGGTCGACTCGATGGTCGAGCGCATCCGCGCCGAGCTCGGGCCGGCGCGCGTCGTCGCGACCGGCGGGCTCGCCGGGCGCATCGCGAACGAGAGCGCCGCGATCGAGCGCGTCGAGCCCTTCCTCACGCTCGAGGGGCTGCGCATCATCTACGAGAAGAACCGCCCCGCCGTCGGCGGCTCGCGGGGCCAAAGGGAGGACGATCGGTGAAGGACGTCAAGGTCAGCGACACCCACAACTTCGCGCTCGTCGGGCACTCGGCGGACGGGAAGACCTCGCTCGGCGAGGCGATCCTGCACGCCGTCGGCGCCACCGTGACGCGCGGCAGCGTCGCCGACGGGACGTCGGTGCTGAACCATCTGCCCGAGGAGAAGGAGCGCCAGACCACGCTCAGCTCGAAGGTCTACGCCTACGACGCCGGCGGCAAGCACTTCACGCTCGCCGACACGCCCGGCGACCCGAACTTCCAGGCCGACGGCCAGATCCTGCTGCAGCGCCTCGACGGCGCGGTGCTGCTCGTGTCCGGCAGCGACGGCGCGAAGGTCGGCACCGACCGCATGTACCGCTTCTGCCGCGAGCGCGGCATCCCGGTGATCGCCTTCGTCAACGGCCTCGACCGCGAGCGCGCCGACTTCGAGCGCGCCGTCGCGTCGCTCGAGAAGATGGAGGCGAAACCGGTGCCGCTGGTGCTGCCGATCGGCGAGCACGCGTCCTTCACCGGCGTCGTCGACCTGATCTCGGGGCGCGCCTGGGGCGCCGACGGCGAGGGCGACCCGCCGGCCGAGCTCGCCGACGCGATCGCCGCCGCGCGCGAGCGGATGGTCGAGAACGCCGCCGAGTGCGACGACGCGCTCCTCGAGAAGTACCTCGAGGAGGGCGAGCTCTCGCCCGAGGACGTGCAGCAGGCGCTCGTCACCGGCACGCGCAGCGGCGAGATCCTGCCGGTGCTGGCCGGCGCGGCCACCGCCGGCCTCGGCGTGCCGCCGCTGCTGCGAGCGATCGCCGATCTGCTGCCGTCGGCCGCCGACCGCCCGGCGACCTTCGTCGGCGCCGACGGCGAGGAGCTCGCGCCCGACCCCGACGCCCCGTTCGCGGCGCAGGTGATCAAGACCTCGATCGACCGCTACACCGGGACGCTGTCGGTGTTCCGGGTCGTCAGCGGCCGGATCCACCCCGACGGGACGATCCTCGACGCCACGCGCGACGCCAAGGAGCGGATCGGGAAGCTCTTCGCGATGCGCGGCGAGGAGCACCTCGAGGTGCCCGAGGCCGGCCCGGGCGACGTCGTGGCCGTCGCGAAGCTCAAGAACGTCCACACGGGCGACGCGCTGACGGCCGAGAAGGGGGGCGTCGCGCTGGCCCCGCTGGACATTCCCCAGGGTGTCATTTCCTACGCCATCCAGGCGAAATCAAAGGGGGACGAGGATAAAGTTTTCACCTCGCTCGGCCGACTCGTGGAGGAGGATCCCACGCTCCAGCTCGGCCGCGACCCCTCCACCGGGGAGTTCCTGCTCACCGGCCGGGGCGAGCTGCACGTGCGGATGACCGTGGCCAAGCTCAAGCGCATGTTCGGCGTCGAGGTCGACCTGAAGACGCCGAAGGTCCCGTACCGCGAGACCATCAGGAAGAAGGCCGAGAACGTCGAGGGGAAGCTGAAGAAGCAGAGCGGCGGCAAGGGCATGTTCGGAGTCTGCTACCTCACGGTCGAGCCGCTCCCGCGCGGGAGCGGGATCGAGTTCGTCGACGAGATCGTCGGCGGCGCGATTCCGCGCAACCTGATCCCGGCCGTCGAGAAGGGCGTGCGCGAGGCCGCCGCGGCCGGCCCGCTCGCCGGCCAACCGGTCGTCGACGTCCGCGTGCGCTGCATCGACGGCAAGCACCACTCGGTCGACTCGAACGAGATGGCCTTCAAGCTCGCCGGCTCGTTCGGCTTCAAGGCCGCGCTCGAGGCGGCCTCGCCGACGCTGCTCGAGCCGGTGATGGACGTCCACGTGTCGGTGCCCGACGCGCACGTCGGCGACGTGATGGGCGACCTCTCGAGCCGCCGCGGCCGCGTCGGCTCCGGCTCGGCCGTCGGCGCTACGCAGCGCATCGAGGCGCAGGTGCCGATGTCCGAGATGCTCGAGTACGCGAGCGCGCTGACCAGCATCACCGGCGGCCAGGGCGAGTTCCACATGGAGTTCTCGCACTACGACGAGGCGCCGGCCAACGTCCGGGAGAAGGTGATCGCCGAGGCCCGCACCTCGAACGAGAAGGACTCCTAGCCGGCGCCGTCGACCGGCCGGGGAGCGCTCCGGGCCCGGTTCGAGGGCGTCCGGTGGGAACGAACGCAGCCGTGTCGATCGAAGCAGAGCCCCGCAAGATCCGCCTCGCGCTCCCGCCCCGGGCCGAGAAGTACGCGCGCCGCGACGCGCCGCGCGACGTGCGGCTGATGGCGTCGCGGGGCGCGCTGGCGCTTCCGCCGGCCGAGCTCGCGACGGTGCTCTGCGCGCTGATGCACGACGACGACGCCGAGGTGAAGTCGACCGCGCGCGACAGCCTCGAGGCCCTGCCCCCCGCGGTGCTCGCGACGGTGCTCGCGGCGCCGGTGCACCCCGCCCTGCTCGACCACCTCGCGCGCGCCGCCGACGAGGACGAGGAGCGCCTCGAGAAGATCGCGCTGAACCCGGCCACCGGCGACGCCACCTTCGCATTCCTCGCCGCG
>CAZQYK010000588.1:0-3804 GCA_964597285.1 uncultured Spirochaetales bacterium | reverse complement strand
AGCGTGCGCAGCGCCGCGCCCTCGACGTCGAGCGCGTCGACGCGCAGCGCTGCGGTGCCGTCGGGCGGCCCCCCCAGCGACGCCCGCGGCGCGACCCCCGCGCGCTCGAGGGGTGCGCCGGCGTTCGCGGCCCCGTCGGGGGCGATGCGCGCCGTCGCGGCGTAGCGGCCGGCGGCGGCGCCCTCGGCGGCGGGCTCGAACACGCCGTCGAGCGTCACGCGCAGCGCGCCGTCGTCGGCCGGCTCGGCGGCGAGGTCGGCGCTCCACGCGCTGCGCAGCGCCTCGGGCAGGCCGATCCAGCGGTCGGGCCGGAAGTTGCGCACGCGCAGCTCGCCGCTCAGGCCGCCGAGGCCGTCGGCCGGCGCGAGCTCGAAGGCGCCGTCGGCGTCGATCTCGAGCGTCGGTACGGCGGCCTCGAGCGCGATCCGGATCCGGTCGCCGTCGAGGCCGGCGAGATCGAGCGCGACCTCGATCGGGTGCAGCGCGTCGGCGCCGAAGCGCAGCGTCGCGCCGTCGGCCTCGATGCGCCGCACCGCGAAGTCCGAGACCGGGTCGGGCTCGGCGGGCGCCTCGTCGTCGGTCGCGGCGTCGGCCGCGTCGAGGTGTGCGCGCAGCTCGCTCCACGCGTCGGCGATGCGCTCGGCCGACGCCGGCAGCGTCAGCGCCACCGGGCCGAGGTCGAGCGTCGACACGACGACCCGGCGCGCGAGCAGCTCGCGCAGCGACGGGAACAGGTCGACGCGCGGCGTCGTCGCGAGGAGCTCGCCCTCGCCGAGCGCGACGTCGATCGCCGAGAGGCACGGCACCGGGCGCAGCGACAGGTCGAGCTCTCCGATCGACACCGGCAGGCCCGTCAGCCGCGCGAGCTCGCGCTCGACCCGGGGCCGGTAGCGGTCGACCCGGAGCGCGATCTCGAGCGCCTGCCAGACGAGGAGCGCGAGGCCGGCGGCGATCGCGAGCGCCCACAGCAGGCGGCGCCGCGAGCGGCGGCGCGCGTCGGGGGTCGGCATGGGCCCCAGTGTCTAGCGTGTCCGGCGCGCGGAGTCCGCGACGAAGGGCCCGATCCCGGCGCCTGCGCCCCCCGGGAGGCCGTGCGGTGTATGCTGCGCCGCGCGCCGCCGGCCGCGGCGCACCCGATCGGGAGGTACGCGATGATCCGCGGCGAGGGCGTCGAGTGGATCGAGGGCGTGAGCGCGCAAGAGGTCTTCGACTTCGTGCTCGACCCGGCCCAGTACACGAAGGCCGACACGAAGATCACCGGCGTCACGCGGATCGCCGAGACCGCCGACGGCATGATCGCGCGCGAGGACGGCCTGTTCCTCGGCGTCGCGCCCGGCTCGGTGATCACGCACTACCGCTGGAAGCCGCCGCACGCGATCGACGTGACGCTCGTGCGCGGCTTCATCCGCGGCATGCACGCGTGGTTCGAGATCGAGCCCGAAGGCGACGGCACGCGGCTGCGCCACGTCGAGGAGGTCGACTTCGGCTGGGGCCCGCTCGGCTGGGTCCACGACCGGCTGCTCGAGCGCTGGTGGCAGGCGTCGGTCGCGAAGGAGGTCTCGGAGATCGCGCGCCTGCTGCGCGAGGGCGAGCGCGGGCGCGGGCTCGCGGCGCTCTGACTCCGCTAGCTCGCGAGCACGAGGAAGAGCGCGCCGCCGGCGGCGATGCCGATCCAGCGGTCGCGGCGCAGCTTGTCGCCGGTCAGCCCGGCGAAGCTCTCGATCGGCGACGCGCCAGAGTACGCGCGGCCGATCACCGGAAACTCGGTCAGGCTCGCGCCGAGCGCGAAGCCGAACGCCGCGCAGACGATCGCCGCGCGCGGCGCCGAGTCGATCGGGAGCAGCAGCGCCAGCAGCAGCACGGCTGTCCAGTGCGCAACGTTGCCGGCGACGCCCATCGCGCGGAACGCGCGCGGGTCGCTGCGCTCCATGTCGAAGTGGAAGATCGGGAAGAAGCTCGTGAGCTTCGCCGTGGGCGCGATGCCGCCGGCCCAGCGCGCGCCGGCGAGATGCCCCCACTCGTGCGCGAGCAGCCCGATCACCGCGCCGGCGGCGATGCCGTCGACGACGCCGAGCAGCGAGGCGAGGAACAGGCCCGTCTGCGCGTGCCACGCGTCGGCCGCGGCCCAGAGCGAGAGCGCGACCAGCACGATCGCGCCGTCGCGCAGCGCGAGGCGCGAGACGGGCGTGGCGTCGGAAGGGAGCGGGGTCGAGGCGCTCGGGTCGGTCATCGCGGCACCAGGCCTCCGTCGACGTTGATCGTCGCGCCGGTGACGAAGCTCGACGCGTCGCTCGCGAGGTAGAGCGCGAGGCCGGCGACCTCGTCGGGCTCGGCGGCGCGCCCCATCAGCGACGCCTTCGCCATCATCTCCTGCACCGGCGGCGGGTTGTTGCGCACCATGTCGGTGTCGATCGTGCCCGGCGCGATCGCGTTGACGCGGATCTTGCGCGGCGCGAGCTCGGCCGCGAGCGAGCGCGTGTACGCGAGCAGCCCAGCCTTCGCGGCGGCGTACATGTGGGTGTGCGCCGAGAACAGGTACGCGCCGGCGCTCGAGACGTTGATCACCGACGCGTGTTCGCTCGCGGTCAGCGCCGGCAGCGCGTACTGGATCAGGAACACCGGGCCGCGCAGGTTCACCGCGAAGGACTTCTCCCAGCCCTCCGGCGTCACCTCGCCGAAGGGAAGCGCGAGCGCGTTCGCGGCGTTGTTGACCAGGACGTCGAGCCCGCCGAAGCGGTCGGTCGTCGCGGCGACCAGGCGCTCGAGCGGGTCGAGCTCGCCGAGGTGGGTCGGCACCGCGAGCGCCTCGCCGCCCGCCTTCTCGATCGCGAGGACCGTCTCACGGCACGCGTCGGCCTTGCGGCTCGCGACGACCACGCGCGCGCCGGCGAGCGCGAAGGCCTCGGCGATCGCGCGGCCGATCCCGCGGCTTCCGCCGGTGACGACGGCGACGCGGCCATCGAGGCGGAACAGGCGGTCGAGCTCGGCGCGGTCCACGGGTCCTCCTGGGCGGGCGCCGCCTACTCTACCCCCACGCGGCCTCCGGGCGCACTCCGGATCGACGCCGCGGCCTCGATGCGCACGAGCTTCGGCCAGGAGACGAGCACGACCGCGCACACGACCGCGCCCATCACCGCGAGGGTCCCCGGCTCGCCGATCGCGTCGGCGAGCAGGCCGATGGGCAGCCCGACGAGGCCGAAGCCGGCGAAGGCCATCATCGTCAGCGCCATCACGCGGCCCATGTACGCGGGCTCGGTGGCGTGGATCAGCACCGCGTTCGAGAGCGTCTGGAAGCCCCCGTTCGCAGCGCCGACGCCGAGGCAGATCGCGAGCGCGCCGGCGTAGCTCGGCGCCAGCGCGAGCGCGAAGAGCGAGAGCCCGAAGCCGAGCCCGAGCCCGCAGTAGATGCCGCGCGCGCGCGGCGAGTCGGCGAAGCGCGCGACCGCGAGGCTCACCGCGAGGCCGCCGACTGCCGTCGTGCTCATCAGGCCGCTGATAGCGCTCGCCTCGCCGCCGAGCCGGTTCTCGACGAGGCCCGGCAGCACCGTCACGAACGGGAAGCCCGCCATCACGACCGCGACGAACATCGTCAAGAGCACGCGCAGGCGCGGGTCGTCGAGCACGTAGCGCAGGCCGGCGACGACGTCGGTGAGCACCGGCGGCGAGACGCCGGCGCGCCCCCGCGACGGCGGCAGCAGCGCGAGGCTCAGCGCCGCGAGCGCGTAGAGCGCGGCCATCGCGGCGTAGGCGCCGGCGGCGCCGACGGCGCGCCACGCGAGCAGGACGCCCGCCACCGCCGGCCCG
>CAZQYK010000587.1:0-3390 GCA_964597285.1 uncultured Spirochaetales bacterium | reverse complement strand
GTCGACCGAGCCGGCCGGCACGAGCCAGCCGCATCGGCCGGACTCGACGAGCTCGGGAATCCCGGCGATCGCCGTCGCGATCACCGGGCGGCCCAACGCCAGCGCCTCCATGATCACGACCGGCAGGCCCTCGGCGAAGCTCGACGACACCAGCGCGCGCGACGCGATCAGCGCCTCGCGCACCTCGGGATCGCTCTTCCAGCCGACGAGGAACACGCGGTCCTGGAGCTCGCGCTCGTCGATCATCCGCACCAGATCCGGCCGCAGCTCGCCGTCGCCGACCATCGTCAGCGAGAACTCGAGCCCCTCGTGCGCGAGCCGCGCGGCCGCCTCGATCAGGATCGGGTAGCCCTTCTGCTCGCCGAAGCGCCCGATGCTGAGCAGCCGCGGCTCGTCGGGCAGCGGCGCCGGCTCCTGCGAGAGGAAGGCGTCGCTGACGCCGCAGTGCACGACGTGGACCTTCGCCCAATCGGCTGGCTCGCAGCGGCGATACAGCTGGGCGCGCGTGAACGAGCTGATCGCGGCGACGAATGCCGCGCGCTCGATCTTCTCGCGCAGGTAGAGGGCCTCCGGCTCGTCCCACTCGGCCGGGCCGTGCACCGTGAAGCTGTACGGCGGGCCGCCGAGCATCCGACACAGCATCGCGACCGCGGTCGCGTTGGTGCCGAAGTGCGAGTGCAGGTGGCCCGCGCCCGACGCCTCGAGCCAGCGCAGCACGACGCAGGCCTCGGCGAGGTAGACGAGGTGGCGCCCGACGCCGCGGCTCGAGCGCCAGCCGAGCCGCAGACACGCGGCGAGCGCCCCGGCAAAACGCAGCGGACGCGCGACCCCCACCGCGATCGCGGCACCGACCAGGCCGATCGGGCCTTCGGCGAGCACGACGCGGGTGCGCGCACTCTCGCGGCGGTCGTCGGGGTCGACGATCCGCAGCTCCGGCCGGCGGATCGAGATGCGCTCGACCTCGAAGCCGTCCGCCTCGAGCCCGACGATCTCGCGCCGGATGAACGTGCAGCTCGCGTAGGGATGCTGATTCAGCAGGTAGGCGATCTTCATCTACGGGGCGCCCGCGCTACTGCGTAGCTCGCACTGCGCGCGAATCGCGTCGAGGGTCTGCATGACCGCGAGCGTATCGCTCCAGGGCATCAGCGGGCTCTCGACCCGGCCCGCGCCGAGACAGCGCGCCACCTCGGCCGCCTCGTAGTTGTAGCCGTTGCCGTCGATCGCCTCGACGATCTCGCGCGAGCCCGCGGCGCCGAGGCGGGGCAGCAGCCGCTCGGCGCGCAGCCGCGCGCCGCGCAGCAGCCGGCTCTCGCCGAGCCGCGCGCGCAGGCCGTCGCGGCGCACGTCGCCGTCGCCCGCGTCCGTCGGCTCCGGGAAGCGGTCGAGCGTCAGCCGCTCGGGGCGGAAGAAGAACTCGTGGATCCGCACGCGGCCGCACGTGCCGACGATCCACGCCTCGTTGCCCGAGCGCTCGCGCAGGCTCGCGGTGACGATCGACTCCGCTCCGCCGGGATGGGCGAGCACCGCGGTCGTGCGCTCGTCGACGCCGCTCGCGCCGACCTCCGCCCGCGCCCAGACCGATTCGGGCTCGCCGAGCAGCCAGTGCGCGAGCGACACGCCGTAGACGCCGCGCTCGAGCAGCGCGCCGCCGCCGAGCTCGCGCGAGAAGGTGCGCGCCGACGGCGCGTCCGCCATCCCGAAGTCCGCCGTCACCCTCCGCACCTCTCCGATCTCACCGCTCCGGGCGATCTCTCGCGCGCGCTGCACGAGCGGGATGCAGCGCATCCACATCGCCTCCATGCAGAAGACGCCTGCGGCGCGGGCGGCGTCGACGACCTCGCGCGCCTCGCCGGCGTCGATCGCGAACGGCTTCTCGCACAGGATCGGCACGCCGGCGCGCAGGCTGGACAGGCAATCCTCGCGGTGGCGGTGGGCCGGCGTCGCGACGTAGACCGCGTCGACCTCGCCCGAGCCGAGCAGCGCCTCGTATCCGGCGTAGACCCGCGCGACGCCCGCGCGACGCGCGAAGGCCTCGCCGCGCTCGGCGCTGCGCGACGCCACCGCGCGCGCCTCGGCCCGCGGCACGAAGCGCAGCCCGCGCGCGAAGTCGCGCGCGGCGCGGCCGGTCCCGAGGATCCCCCAGCGGAGGTTGCGCTGCGTCACCGCGCCAAGCTTCGCGCAGCCGGGGCGCGCCGGCCGGCGGCCGCGAGGAGCGCGCGATCGTTTACCCCTGGGGGGCCCCGTCGGCGTCCGGAAACGGCATTCCGAAATCCGGCTTCTCGCTCCGGTCGCCCAACACCCAGTCATAGATCTGCGAGATCTGCCCGACCTTCGCATCCCACGAGAAGCGCTCGAGGGCGCGTCGCCGCGCAGCACCGGCACGCTCCTCGATCTCCTCCGGGTGCGCGACGAGATGCTCGAGCGTCGCGCGCAAGCGCTGCTCGATTTGCTCGCGCGTGCCGAGCTCGAGGACGTAGCCCGTGCGCGGCGTGACGAACTCGGCCGGCCCCCCGTAGCCGACGACGACCGGTACGAGGCCGACCGCCATCGCCTCGATGACGACGGCTCCGCCGAACTCCCGCACGCTCGGGAACAGGAACAGGTCGGCTCGCGTCAGGCGGTCCTGCACCTCGGTGTGCGGAACCCAGCCCGGCAGCTCGATGCCCGACGCGATCCCTTCCTCCGCGACGATCCGCCGCAGCGCCCCCATCTGCGGTCCGTCTCCGACGACGTCGAGCGCGAGTCGACCCGCTCGGACCAGCGGTGCCGCGGCTCTCATCAGCATGTCGGCGCCCTTGTACGGGACGAGCCTCCCGACGAAGACGCCGCGCAGCGGTGCGCCGGCGCGGCGGGTGCGCTGTTTCGAGAAGCGTTCGCGCTCGATCCCGTTCTCCGGAACGTACAGACAGCGGTCGCGAAAGCGCATCGGCATCTGCTCCCAGGTCGCGACGGACCCGACCAGGATCGCGCTCGCGTCGCGCCGCGTGGAGCCGTGGCCAGGCAGCATCCGATAGGCCCCGCGCACGTAGGAGAGCCACTCGCGCTCGGCGCGGCGCGCGTCCTCGAACTGCCGGGGCCACGGCAGTCCCCCGTTGAGCGGCCCGAGCACGAAGGGCACGCCCAGCCGGCGGCAGCGGCGCGCGAGCGGGCTCGGCATCGTCGGGCTCTGCGGCGTGATCCGGTGCACCACGTCGTAGCGCCGCGCGCGCAGGTCGCTGGCGAAGGCCTTCCAGACCCGCCGCTCGAAGTGGCCGTAGGCGAGCGCCGCGAACGCCGTCATCGTCGTCCAGCCCTTGCCCTCGCCGCCGCGGAGGCGCGACGCGAGCCGATGGAGCGGCGCGGCGACCGCCTCGCTGTCGATCGCCGTGAAATCGCGCCCCTCGACGAGCC
>CAZQYK010000586.1:0-3691 GCA_964597285.1 uncultured Spirochaetales bacterium | reverse complement strand
TGGTGATCGAGAAGACGACGCCGGTGACGGTCATCATCGAGCCCGCGATCGTCGACAGCACCGCGCGCGCCGCCGGCGCGCTGACGTCCTGGAGCCACGGGAGACCGGCGGCCCAGCGCTCGCCGACGCGGCGGTCGAGCTCGACGAGCCCGAGCGCCACGACGGCAGACGCCGCGGTCAGCAGCGCCGGGACGAACCAGTAGCTGCCGCGGATCGCGTCCCAGCGGTCGACGAGCCAGCCGGTCCAGCCGCGAAGCATCAGGCCCCGGGCGGGCGGAACGACGCGCGCGGCGTCACGGGATCAGTACTCGTCGTCGGCGCGCGCGAGCGACGGCCGGACCGCGGTGCTCTCGTCGAAGTAGCTCCACGGGTACTCGGGCCGCAGGATCGGCTCGTAGTTCGGCGGCGCCGGCCACGGCGCCGTCACGAGCTCGTAGATGCCGACGGCGGGGCGCACGATGCTCATCCCGAGCCCCATCGCGAGGCCGATCGTCCAGCCGCTCGCCGCGCCCTCCTCCTCGGACTCGCGGACGATGTTGCCCGGGATCTCGAGGAACGGCGTCGTCACCGCGGCGAAGCCGCGGAAGGCCTTGTCGCCGACGGTGTCGGCGGCGCCCGCGAGCGGCGTCAGCACCAGCGCGCCGATCAGCAGCGCGACGCCGCGCTTCGTCGGTACGAATCGAATCCTCATGACTCCCTCCTGTCTCGGCGTCCAGTGCCGATCGCACCGACACGGGAGCACGAAGCGTGCCAGCGCAGCGGGCGCTCGCCGCGCCGCCGCCGGGCCACGCCCGGCCCGACGCGGAAGGGTGTAGAAAGCTCCGTCCCGCGCCGGTCAGCGCGCCGCGGTGTCCTCCGGGGACGCCGCGCGGCGAGAGCACGATCTGCCAGAGCTGGCTGCGGCGCGGGCGGCGCCGGCAGCAGCCGCAGCCTCGTGCGCAGCGTCGCGTCGCGACTCGCGCGGACCGTTGGTCATGGCCGCCTCCGCTCGCCGGCCCGTCAGCGCGCGCCGGCGCTGCCGAGCACGCGCAGCTTCTCGTCCTGGCGGATGCGCTCCATCTCGGAGACGACGCGCGCGCTGACGCCGGCCTCGAGCAGCGCGTCGCGCTGCGACGCGTTGAGCTCGAACACCTGTCCGGTGGCGCGCAGCCGCCGCAGCATCTCGTCGTCGCCGAAGCCGGCCGCGTCCATCGCGACGATCTCGTCGAAGGTGACGAATCCGTCGGCGTTCAGGTCCGCGGTCGACGCGCGCTGCGCGTCAGCGGCGGTCGCCGGGTCGAGGCGCGCGTTCTCGACGGCCTGCACCGCGTGCGCGCTGCCCTCGTCGTTGCCGAACCACTCGGTGCGCGAGCCGATCAGGTAGCCGCCGGCCGCGCCGAGCGCGCCGCCGATCAGCGCGCCGACGAGGCGGTTGCCCTCGCCGGCGATCAGCGCGCCGCCGGCCGCGCCCGCGACCGCGCCGATCGCGGTCGACTGCTGCGTGCGGCTTCCGGGCAGGCTCTCGCAGCCGGCGAGCGGCGGGAGCGCGATCAGCGCCGCGACGAGCGCGGCGGTCGGGACGGTTCGCTTCATCGGAGCCTCCGTGGATTGCCCTTCCGGGTGAGCAACACGGGTGAGCAACAAGCGTGCCAGCGGCGGCCGCGCGCCGGCCGGCCCGCGGCCGGGCGCGCGCTGCGTGTAATCTCTACGAAGGGCGGGCCGAAGCTGCCCGCGTCGCGCGCCGATCAGCGCCGCTCGGCGGCGCCGGAGCGCTCGGCCTCGCCGTCGCGCGGCGGTCGGTCGCGCTCGTCCGCGGCGTCGCGCGGCGCCGGCTCGGCGGCCGGGGGGCGCGCGTCGATCAGCATCGGGCGTCCGGGCCGGCCGAGCTCCTCGCTGACGGGGAGATCGCTCGGGAGCTCGGGATCGCCGGGCGCTGCCGGCCCGCCGCCGACCGGCGCGGCCGCGAGGCTCGCTGCGGCGACCACCGCGATCCCGATCGAGCGCGCGAGACGCGCGCGGCGCGCCGTCGTCGAAGCGTGAACGTTGCCTGCCATCGCCGAGCCCTCCCTTCGGGTCGACCCGCCCAGGAGCAAGGCGCGTGCCAGCGGCATTTCGTGTCGGGCGTCACGAACGCGCGCGGCTGGCACGGGACTTGAAGCGGCGCACTCGCGGGGCGGCGGACGGCCGCCCGCGAAAGGAGGGTCTCCGATGAGGATCCGAATTCTCTGGCTCGCCGCCGCTCTCGCCGCGGCGGTCGCCGCGCCGGCCACCGGCGCGACGCTGCGCGGCGAGGTCGTCGAGATCGGCGTCGACTCGATCACCGTCACGAGCGGCGATCGCACCGTGACCTATCTCGTGCCGACCGACGTGCAGATCCAGGCGCCGCAGCGCGAGCAGCTGAGCCTGCCCGAGCTGCGCCCCGGCCAGCGCGTGACGCTCGTCGTCGAGGAGCCGCCGGCGCGCGGCGAGACCGCGCCGACGCAGCCGCAGGCGTTGACCATCCGCGTGGACGGCGACGTCGAGGTCGACTGAGCCGTTCCCGGAGCGATCCAGACCCACCATGCCGGGCCCGGGCGGGACGCGCGATCGCGCCGTCCCGACCGGGCCCGCGATCGTCGGGGCCCCCGATGCCGACACCCGGACTGCGCGCGCGAAGCGTCCTGATGCTCGAGGCCATCGCCGTCGCCGTGAGCGCGCGGCCGGGGCGCGTGCTCGTGCTGGCCGCGCTCGTCGCGATCGCCGGCGTCGCCGCGGCGCTCGCGTCGCTGCGGATCCACGTCGACCAGGACGCGATGATCGCGAGCGACCTGCCGCACCAGCAGCGCTGGCGCGACTTCGCCGCCCGCCACCCGCTGCTCGCGCACCCGATCGTCGTCGTCGTCGACGGAGCGCCGGGCGAGACGGGACCGGCGGCCGACGCGCTCGCGGACGCGATGCGCGCGCGCGACGACCTCTTCAGCGACGTCCGCGCGCCGGAGCGCGATCCCTTCTTCCGCCGGCACGGCCTGCTCTACCTGCCGCCCGCCGAGCTCGCCGAGCTCGCCGACCGGCTCGTCGGCGCGCAGCCGCTGCTGCACGCGCTCGCGCGCGACCCGACGCTGCACGGCCTGTTCGGCGTGCTCGACGACGCCGTCGACTGGCGCGAGCGCGCGCCCGGCGAGGACCTCACGCGGCTGCTCGACGCGGTCGCCGGCGAGGTCGCACGCGCGCGCGAGGGTCGCTCCGGCGGCGCCGCGCTCGCGGACCTCGTCGTCGGCGCGCCCGGACCGGGCGCGGGCGAGGAAGACGACACCGTCCTGATCCTCGCGCGGACCCGCGCCGGCACCGAGGGGCTGAACCCGACGCGCGCCGCGATCGACGCGGTGCACGCGCTTGCGCGCGAGCGCGGTCTCGACGCGGCGTCGGGTCTCCGCGTGCGCGTCACCGGCGACCTCGCGCTGTCGGCCGACGAGCTCGCGCTGCTCGGCGAGAACGCGCTCTTCACCGGCGTCGCGTCCTTCGCGGCCGTCACGTTGATCCTCGCGCTCGGGCTTCGCTCGGCGCGGCTCGTGCTCGCGCTGTGCGCGACGCTCGCCGTCGGACTCGCGTGGACCGCCGGCTTCGCGGCGCTCGCGGTGGGCCGCCTCAACATGATCTCGGTCGCGTTCGCGGTGATGTCGATCGGCCTCGGCGTCGACTTCGGCATCCACCTCGTCGCGCGCTTCCGCGAGCG
>CAZQYK010000585.1:0-4149 GCA_964597285.1 uncultured Spirochaetales bacterium | reverse complement strand
CGCGAGCGCGAGCGCCGCGGCGACGGAGTTGCACAGTCCGGGCGCGGATCGAGCGGCCGCCATGCCATCCCCTTCCCAAGAGGAAGCGACGCGGAGGCCCCCGGGGGCTCTCGTCGCGCATCGCCAACGGATCGGTCAGTCCGTTGGCGCTTGTATCAGCGGCGCTTCACCGCTGTCAAGCGATCCCCGACCCGGCGGCGGAGATCAGGCGTTGCGCGCGGCGCCGTCGAGCTCCGAGGCGACGAACAGGGCCACCATCTTGCGGATGACCTTGAGTCGCTTGTCGAAGACCTCGGGGTCGGGGTTCGTGTAGTAGTCGAGGAACGCGCCGGCCAGCGTCTGCAGCGTCAGCGTCGCGATGCCCTCGATGCGCTCCGGCGGGATCGGCAGCACGCTCATGCCGCGCGAGATCGCGCCGCGCATCACGTCGAGGATGCGCGCGACGCCTTCGCGCACCTCGTCGTTCGACGAGCCGCGCTCGATCAGCGCGGCCATGAGCAGGCGCACGCGGTCGGGGCGCTCGAAGAAGAGGTAGCGGACGCGGTCGACGAGGTTGTCGAGGCGCTTCTGCGGCTCCGCGTGCTCGACGACGGCGGCCTCGAACTCGGAGACCCACTCGCGCGCGGTGCGCTCGAGCGCGGCGACGAGCAGCCCGTCCTTGCTGCCGAAGTGCCAGTACAGCGCGCTCTTGACGACGCCGGAGCGGCGCGCGATCGCGTCGACGCCGGTGGCTGTGTAGCCGCCATCCGCGATCAGCTCGATCGCGGCATCGAGCAGCGCCTCGCGGCTGCGCGCTCCCTGCTCGAGCTTCTGGTGCGTCGTCGCCACCGCCTCTACCTCCCGAACCGCGTCTTGCCCGCGCGGAAACCCCTTGGGGCGGGACCTTACCGAATGAAATAGCCACTGTCCCGACCGGACTGGTCGCTCAGCCGTCGGCCGACAACGAGTAGGACGACGACCGATCACAAGTTAGAGGATCGAAGAGAATTCGGCCGCTCCACCCGAACGGCCGGGCGGCTCTCCGCTCGGGCTTCGGGCGCGCGGCGCCGCGCGAATCGCCGGCGCGTCAGGCCGTGCGGCGCTCGGGCTCCGGCAGGTAGATCGACTTCTTCGGCGCCGCGAACACCACGCGCACGAGCGGCTCGAAGTGCTCGAGCGGCAGCGTGTCGTAGGCGGGGTCGAAGCTGTTCTGGTCGTACTTCTGGCAGAAGGCCGCGCACTCGCGGAAGAGCGGGTGGTCGCGGTGGCGGTCGCGCAGGTTGCGGTCGAGCCCGAGGTGGTGGAAGAAGTAGTAGCCCTGGAACACCGCGTGGTGTTTCACGATCCAGTGGTTCTCCTCGCTGACGAAGGGCTCGAGGATCGTCGCGGCGAGCTCGGCGTGGTTCGCGCTCGCGAGCGTGTCGCCGATGTCGTGCAGCAGCGCGCAGACGACGTACTCGTCGTCGCGCCCGTCGCGCTGCGCGCGGGTCGCGGTCTGGAGGCTGTGCGTCAGCCGCGTCACCGCGTAGCCGCCGGTGTCGGAGTCGAGCAGGCGCAGGTGGTCGAGCACGCGGTCGGGCAGGCCCGCGAAGAACTCGAGGCTGTGGCGGCCGATGATCTGGTAGTCCTCGCGGGTCGCGTCCTGCATCCGGGTGAAGGTCGTGTCGCCCATCGTGCGTTCCTCCTCGGCCCCCGTCGGCAAGGTAGCGCGGCGGCGCGGGCGTGCGCCGCGGCGCGGCCGCTACGCTCGCCGGCGATGCCGCGGCCCGACGACGACGCCCCGGAGCGCGAGGACGCGCCGCGCGACCTCGCCGGATGGCTCGCGCCCTACCTGCGCGATCCGTCGCTGTGGCCGGTGACGCTCGTCGTCTTCGCGATCGCGGTCGTGCTCGGCGCGTCCGGGCTGCTGCTCGCGTTCGCCGAGCGCAATCCCTTCGCGCTCGGCGCGGTGCTGCTCGCGCTGTGGATCAGCGTCGACGTCTCGCTCCGCGAGCGGCGGCGCGGCCGCCCGCCGCGCGTCGCCATCGGCGCGCTCGCGCTGTGGCTCGCGTCGGCGGCCGCGGCGGTCGCCGCGCGCTCGGCGGGCTGGTTCTGAGTCGAGCCCGGCGCAGCCGGGCGCGGAGCGAGGGCGCAGCCCGAGCGGAGTCGAAATGGTGGCCTCGACGTTCGAGAAAACGCCGGAGTGCGCACCGCGGATTCCTTCACAGGTTCTGAGCCGCGCCGCCCTCCGCGCGCCCCCGCCGCGCTTGACGTAGATTGGGACCCACCCGCCACCGGAGAGCCCGCCGTGTTCATCGCGATGAATCGCTTCCGCATCGCCCTCGGCTCCGAGGAGGTCTTCGAGAAGCTCTGGCGCGAGCGCGACTCGTACCTCGAAGGCGTGCCCGGCTTCCGCGAGTTCCACCTGCTGCGCGGCCCGAGCGACGAGGAGTGCACGCTCTACGCCTCGCACACGGTCTGGGAGTCGCGCGCGGCCTTCGAGGCCTGGACCGAGTCCGAGAGCTTCCGCCTCGCCCACCGCCAGGCGCGCGCGCCGCAGGGCACCTATCTCGGACACCCGCGCTTCGAGGGCTTCGAGGTCGTCCTCTAGATGAGCGCGCGCTCAGCGCGCCGGCTCCGGGAGCCCGTCGACGCGGTCGCCCTCGAACACGGCGTGGTCGCGGAACCAGCCGCGCTGCATCTCGAGCGCATAGAGCGCCGGCCTCCCGCTCGGCACCGGGCGCTCGTCGTGCGGCTCGAGGTCGGCGATCCGGACGATGTGGCCGCCGGAGTCGATGAACGCGATCGACAGCGGGATGCGCGTGTTGCGCATCCAGAAGCTGAGGATCTTCTCCTCCGGGAACACGAAGAGCATGCCGTGGTCGTCGGGCAGCGCGTCGCGGAACATCAGCCCGCGGTTGCGGTCCTCGGGCCGCTCGGCGAGCTCGACGCTGATCCGGTGCACGCCGACGGTCAACCACGCGACCGGGAGCTGTGCGCCCGGCACGCTCGGCGGGCCGCCGTTGCCGCACGCCACGGCGGCGGCGAGCGCGAGCGCTGCGGCGAGCCGGAGCGCGCGGAGCGGCGCGGGAGCGGAGCGGCGCATCGCACGCGCGAGCATTCACCAGCGGCGCGGCGCGGGCAACGGGCCCGTCCGGAGGCGCGGTGCGCGCGCTGACGCTCGACGCCGGCGGCGTGCGCGTCGCCGACCTGCCCGAGCCGACGCCCGGAGCCGACGCGGCCGTCGTGCGCGTCGCGCTCGCCGGCGTCTGCGACACCGACCTCCAGCTCGCCCGGGGCTATCTCGGCTTCCGCGGTGTGCTCGGGCACGAGTTCGTCGGCACCGTCGAGGACGGGCCGGCCGAGTGGCGCGGGCGGCGCGTCGTCGGCGAGATCAACTTCGCGTGCGGGCGCTGCGAGGCCTGCGCGCGCGGGCTCGGGCGCCACTGTCCATCGCGGCGCGTGATGGGCATCCAGGACGCCGACGGCGCGTTCGCCGAGCGCGTCGCGCTCCCGGCCGCGAACCTGCACGCGGTGCCCGACGCGCTGTCCGACGCGAACGCCGTGTTCGTCGAGCCGCTCGCCGCGGCCTTCGAGATCCTCGAGCAGGTCGACCTCGAGCCCGGCGAGCGCTGCGTCGTGCTCGGCGACGGCAAGCTCGGGCTGCTCGTCGCCCAGGTGCTCGACGCCGCCGGCGCGCGCGTGCTCGCGGTCGGCCACCACGAGGCCAAGCTCGGTCTGCTCGCGCGGCGCGGCATCGAGACCGCGCTCGAGCGCGACTGGCGCCCCGAGCCGACGCCGCTCGTCGTCGAGGCCACCGGCAGCGCGCGCGGCCTCGCCGCCGCGCTCGTCGCGACGCGCCCGCGCGGCACGCTGGTGCTGAAGAGCACCGTCGCCGAGCACCCGAGCGTCGACCTCGCTCCGCTCGTGATCCACGAGATCCGCCTCGTCGGCTCGCGCTGCGGGCCCTTCGCGCCGGGGCTCGCGGCGCGCGCGTCGGGCGCGATCGACGTCGCCGCACTCGTCGACGAGCGCGTCCCGCTCGCGCGCGCCGGCGACGCGCTCGAGCGCGCGGCGCGGCCGGGCGCGCTGAAGGTGCTGATCGACGCCGGCTAGAGAATCTCGCGTAATAGAGTGACAATCAGGGCAAAGAAAGACCGCTCTTGTGGAGGAAGCCCAGCAAGAGCGGTC
>CAZQYK010000584.1:0-7787 GCA_964597285.1 uncultured Spirochaetales bacterium | reverse complement strand
GCGGCGCGAGCCAGACGAAGAAGAGGTTTCCGCCGTCGGTGTCGATCCGGTACGCGAAGGTGCGCTCGAGGTAGGCCGGGGAGAGCGCGCCGACGCAGGCCGCGCCGATCCCGGCCGCCGGCGCGCCGAGACGCCAGAAGAAGGCGCCCAGCGGCGCGACGAAGAGCAGCGCGAGCGCGACCGTCAACAGGCGCCCGGCGCGGTGGACGCCGAGCCCGGTCGCGTCGGCGAGCGTGGCGACCGAGCGCGCGATCGGCGGCGTGCCGCGCCGCGGCGCGCCGTCGGGGAAGTCGCGCAGCGGGTCTCGCGCGCCGTTCGCGACGCCCTCGCGGTGCTCGCGCGCGAGCCGCAGCCAGTAGTACGAGTCGGCGCTCGCGACGCCGACGTCGCCGGCGAAGTGGCGCTCGGGGTGCGCGCGCGCGTCGAGCAGCGGCGCGGCGCGCGGCCACGCGGCGAGCAGCGCGACCCCGGCGAGCGCGAGCGCGTAGCGCCGCCGCGCCGCAGCGCGCCCGGTCGTGCCGCCGCTCACAGCGCCAGCGCGATCGCCGTCGCCTCGAGGAAGGCCTCCTCGAAGGTGCGCGGGGCGACGCAGTCGCCGGCGCGGTGCACCTCGAGGCCCCGCGCGGCGAGCGCGTCGGCGAGCGCCGTGTCGGGCGCGAGCGCGCCGGCGAGCACGACCGCGTCGGCCGGCGCCTCGCCGTCGGCGCCGTCGGCGGCGCGGAAGCGCACGCGGCCGGGCTCGATCGCCGCGAGCTCGACGCCCGTGTGCACGCGCACGCCGCGCTCGGCCAGGTGGTGGCGCGCGCGCCAGCGGCGCGGCGGCGCCATCTCGGTCGCGAGCACGGTCTCGGCGGCGACGAGCGCGACCTGTGCGCCGCGCTCCGAGAGTCGCTCGGCGATCTCGACGCCGACGAGGCCGCCGCCGACGACGGCGACGCGCGGGCCGTGCGCGAGCGCTGGCTCGAGGCCCGCGCGCAGCTGCCACGGGTCGAGCACGTGCGCGGCGTCGGCGCCGGGGACGCGGGGCCGCGCGGCGCGCGCGCCGACCGCGACGACGACCGCGTCGGGCGCGAGCTCGGCGACGCGCTCCGGCGTCGCCTCGAACCCGGTGCGCAGCGCGACGCCGGCCGCGGTGACCGCGCGCAAGAGCCCCTCGAGCAGCGGCGCGTTGTTCGGCTCGGCCGCGGCCGCGGCGAGCGCGAGGCCGCCCGGCTCGCGTTCGCGCTCGCAGAGCGTCACGTCGTGGCCGCGCAGCGCCAGCAGGCGCGCCGCCTCGAGCCCGGCCGGACCGGCGCCGGCGACGAGCACGCGCCGCGGCCGCGCGGCCGGCGCCAGCTCGAGCTCCGCCTCGCGCCCGGCGCGCGGGTTCACCGCGCACGACGCCGCGCGCCGCAGGAAGACGTTGCCGACGCAGCGGTAGCTGTAGATGCAGCGGCGCACGCCGGCGTCGCCGCGTGCGAGCTTCGCCGGGAGCTCGGGGTCGGCGATCAGCGCGCGGCCCATCGCCACGAAGTCGCAGTCGCCGGCGGCGAGCGCGCGCTCGGCGGCGTCGGGGTCGATACGGCCGACGGCGATCACCGGCACGTCGACGCGCCGCTTGATGCCGCGCGCGAGCCCGAGATAGGCGCCGGGCCGGTGCGGGAGCGGCGCGTCGGTGAACGCGATCGCGCTGCGCGGGTCCGCGTAGGCCGAGACGTGCAGCGCGTCGAGGCCGGCCGCGACGGCGAGCTCCGCGGTCCTCTGCGCGTCCGCCTCGGTGATCCCGTCGGGCTTGCGGAGCTCGACGCCGTCGAGCCGGCACCAGAGCGGGAAGTCCGGGCCGACCCGCTCGCGCACCGCGCCGATCACGCGCAGCAGCAGCCGCGCGCGGCTCTCGAGCGGCCCGCCCCACGGGTCGCTGCGCTGGTTCGTCGACGGCGACAGGAACGACGCGATCAGGTAGCCGTGGCCGGCGTGGATCTCGGCGCCGTCGAAGCCGGCGGCGCGCGCGCGCTCGGCCGCGTCGGCGAACCAGCCGCAGAGCGTGTCGACGTCGGCGTCGGTCATCTCGTGCTGCGCGAGCCGGCTGGTCGGCTGCGTGTACGGCTCGGTGACCCGGGCGATCTCCTCGGGCAAGAGCCCCTCGAACAGGTCGCCCTTCTTGTCCGGCAGCGCGCTCGGCACCCACAGCGGGCGTCCGGCGAGCACGTCCTGCAGCGACGTGCGGCCCGCGTGCTGCAGCTGCACCGCGATCGCGCAGCCGTGCGCGTGCACGCGGTCGGTGAGCGCGCGGAAGGCCGGCACGAGCTCGTCGCGCGACAGGCCCAGGTTGCGGGGGTTCGAGACGCCCGACGGCCACGCGACGCCGGTGACGCCGACGACGATCATTCCCGCGCCGCCGCGTGCGCGCTCCTCGTAGAAGCGCGCGATGCGCTCGCCCGGCGTGCCGTCGTCGGCCTCGAGGTTCGTGCCCATCGGCGACAGGCAGATGCGGTTGCGCAGCGCGAGCGAGCCGATGCGGCCGGGCGAGAGCAGGTGGGGGTGACCGTCGCCGGGCGGCATCGCGCGCAGCATACCGGGTCGCGCGCGCGGGCTGCGGGAGAACTCGTATTCCCCTGTCGCGGAAGAGCTTTTCCCATCTGCAACGTACCGATCGGTCGAGTCGTGGTTCGCCCTACGAAGCAAAACGTCGCGGAATCAGCGGAGTAGAACTTGTTCCCGATCCGGTTCGACGGGCGAATCTCATGGCACGGCGATTGCTTGGAGATCGGTACCTTGGAAGGGAGGAGTGTGATGCCTCGTTTGCTGTCTCTCGGATGGCCCCTGCTCGCAGGGGTGCTGCTGCTCGCCGGATCGGCCTCGGCCCTGACGATCCAGTACAACATGACCGGCTCCACGATGGAGCAGGACAACACCGGCGCCGGCGGCTCGTGCAGCCCGTGCGTCGTTCCGGTGACCGGAGGTCTGATCCTTACCGACGACGAGCTCGGGAACGTCACGATCACCAACATGATGATGGCCCACGGCCCCTACGAAGTCGGCACGCCCGGCATCGTCAGCGTCGTCATCGAGCGCACGCACATCACGCTCGGGTCCGGCCCGATCGCGGGTACCGGGTCGACGCTCAGCTCGAACGCCCTCTTCGGCACCACGACGATCGCGCAGCAGGGCTCGATCACCTGTACGCCGATCATCGTCTCGTGCGCGCTCGCCGGTCTCCCGGCTGGGACGTCACCGCTCGTGGCGGGGTTGCCCGGCATCGACATCGGCACCTTCATCTTCGATGGGCTGAGCAACCTGAGCGCTTCGATCGTCTATACGGACCAGTCCGGCGCGATCGAGACCCTGAACCTGGTCGGCACGGCCTCGGTATTCGTCCCCGAGCCCGGCACCGTGCTCCTGATGGCCGGGGGGCTCATGGGGCTCGCGCTGCGAAGGCGCGCGCAGGCCTAGCGCACTTCTCTTCAAGGCCCGGCTGCGCGGAGGCCGGCGGCGGACCCGCCGGCTTCCGCGCAGCGCGTTTGGGGGCCCGAGGTGCGCTCAGAGCGCGGCGAGGATGTGCTCGACCGCCTCGACCGCACCACCCTCGGCGTTGCTGCGCACGACGAGGCGCGCGCCCGCGCGCACCTCGGGCAGCGCGTTGCCCATCGCGATGCCGAGGCCGGCGCGCTGGAGGACCTCGGCGTCGTTCGTGTCGTCGCCGACCGCGGCGATCTCGTCGGGCGCGATGTCCCACGACGCCGCGAGCCGCTCGAGCGCGCGCCACTTCCCGGCCTCCGGCGACAGGAACTCGAGGATGTTGCCCTGGTAGTTCTTGTTCAGGATCGAGTGCGTGTGCACGCGCTCGCCGAAGCGCGTGCGCGCCGCCTCGCGCAGCGCGTCGAGCGAGGGCGGGTCGGCCATCGTGCTGACCATGATCACGCCGGAGCCGCGCTCGAGCGTCACGTCCTCGACGAGGCGCAGGAACTCGAGGTTGTCGTCGATGTACTCGCGCTGGAAGGGGTGCGCCGCGTCGAGGCGCTCGCTGAGGATGTCAGTGCCCTGGTGGTACGCGTCGACGTAGACGAGCGGCGGGCCGTGCGAGCGCACGTGCTCCACCACCTCGAGGCACAGCTCGGTCGACAGGTACGCCTGATGCAGGGTGCGCCCCGACGCGATCTCCTTCACGAGCACGCCGTTGTTGACGATGATCGCGCCCTCGAGCGCGAGTTCGCGGGCGAGCGGCAGCGCGGTGCGGAAGCGCCGCCCGGTGCAGAGCACGACGCGCAGGTCGCGGCGCGTCAGGCTCGCGACCGCGTCGCGAACCGCGGCCGGCAGCTTCCCGTAGGGGTCGAGCAGCGTGCCGTCGAGATCGAGGGCCACCAGGCGCAACGTCATCGGGGCGGCCAGTGTGCCCCGCGGCCGCTCGGGCGGCCAGTCGGCGGGCGGCGCGCGGCGGCGGCGTCAGCGCGGGGGCGCGGCCGCGCGCCGGCTCCAGCGGCCGGTCAGGAACCAGCCGCCGGTCGCGAGCGTCACCGCCGCGGCGCTCGCGACCTGGGTCCACATGATCCCCCGCGCTCCGAGGCCCGCGCCGTGCGCGAGCGCCCAGCCGAGCGGGATCGTCAGCACGAGCGCGTTGCCGAGCGATAGCGCCATCGGCACCAGGAAGTCGCCGGCGCCGTGCAGCGCGCGCAGCACGACGAAGTAGACGCCGAAGAACAGGAACGACGCGCCCGAGAAGAGCAGGAAGTCGGCTCCGACGGCGCGAACCGAGGGATCGTCGCTGAGCAGCGCGACGATCTCGCGGCGCCAGGCCATCACGATCCCGGCGAAGGTCCACATGATCGCGCCGTGGCCGGCGAGCGCGATGCCGACCGCGCGCCACGCGCGCCCCGTGTCGCCGGCGCCGAGCGCCTGCCCGACGAGCGTCGAGACGGCGCCGGCGAGCGGGAAGCAGACCATCGGCACGATCAGCCCGACGCGCAGCGCGATCGCGTAGGCCGCCTGCACGCTCTCGCCGAAGCTCCCGGCGAGCCCGATGAACGCGAAGCTCGTCGCGACGCCGCCCATCATCTGCAGCGCCGGAGGCCACGCGAGGCGCGCGATCTCGCCCATCGCGGCCGCGTCGGGTGCGAGGTGGCGGCGTCGCAGGTGCACCCGCGACTTGCCGCGGAACAGCACCCACAGGCCGAGCGCGATCGCGGTGGCCTGGCCCGCGGCGAGGCCCAGCGCGACGCCGCGCACGCCGAGCTCGGGCGCGCCGAAGTGGCCGAACACCAGCACCCACTCGGCCAGCACCGCGACCGCGCACTGCACGAGCTGCACCAGCAGCGGCGTCGTCGTGTCGCCGGCGCCGCCGAGCACGCTCGAGAAGAGCAGCGTGCCGACGACGCCGAAGTTCAGCGCGAACACGAGGCGCAGGTAGGGGACGCCGTAGGGCGTGAAGCTCGGGTCGGGGCGCGGCAGCGCGAAGAGCGCCTCCGGAAACGCGAGGCCCGCGGCGGCGACCGCGAGCGACAGCCCGACGCCGAGCGCGAGCGCCTGCCCGGCGACGTGCTCGGCCCGCTCGACGTCGCCGGCGCCGACCGCCCGCGCGACCAGCGACTGCGTCGCGAACGAGAGGCCCATCACGACCATGAAGAACACCTGGCGCACGGTCTGGTTCGTGATCACGACGGCCGCGAGCGGCGCCTCGCCGAGCCGCGCGAGGAACGAAAGGTCGAAGATCTGGTAGACCGCGCCGCCGAGCACGCCGCTCGCGACGAGCGGCAGCGCCAGCACGAGCAGCGACGCGACGAGGCTGCCGCGCGTGTGGTCGCGGTGGCGCCATCCGACGGAGGCCGGGGCGGGCGGTGCGCCGTCGGAGGTGTCGCCGAGCGGGTCGCCGGAGGGAGCGCTCAAGCGCGTCGCTTCCTCTCCTCGAGCTCCTCGAGCGAGCGCGGCCAGTCCTTCTTCAGCAGCTGCGAGAGCGCGCGGTCGGCGAGCAGCCGCCCCCCGGTCTGGCAGGGCGCGCAGTAGTTCGTCTCGTTCTCGGCGTAGACGATGCGCTGCACCGGCGCGCCGCAGTCGGGGCAGGGCTCGCGGTAGCGGCCGTGCACGGCCATCTCCGGCCGGAACGCGGTGACCTTCTCGGGGAAGCCGTCGCCCGTCTGGACGCGCAGGCGCTCGGTCCACTCGTCGAGCACGGCGATCGCCGCGTCGCGCAGCCGGTCGAGCTCGGCGTCGTCGAGCCGGGTCGTCCAGGTCACCGGCGAGAGCCGCGCGCGGTGCAGGATCTCGTCGGAGTAGGCGTTGCCGATCCCGGACAGGATGTGCGGATCGGTCAGCGCGCGCTTCAGCGTCCGGTTCTCGGCGCGCAGGCGTTCGCGGAACTCGGCCGCGCTCGAGCCCTGCACCTCGAGCCCGCCCGGGTCGTGCCCGGCGAGCGCTGCGGCGCCGCGCACGCAGTGCAGCATCGCGCGCTTGCGTGTGCTCGCCTCGGTCAGCACGAGCGTGCCGGTCGGGAAGTCGAGCGCCGCGAGCCCGACCTTGCGGGAGGGCCGCGCGCCCCGCGGCCGCCAGCGGAAGCGCCCGGCGATCATCAGGTGGAAGACGAGATAGATCTCGCCCTCGAGCGCGAAGACGATGCGCTTGCCGAGCCGCCGCACGCCGTCGACCCGACGCCCCTCGGCGACGGAGAGCGGCGGGTCGACGCTGCGCAGCAGCGACGGCCCGGTGACGCGCACGCGCTCGAGCGGCTGCCCCGCGCAGCGCGCCGCGAGGCGCTCGACGTAGACGGTGACGTCGGGGAGCTCGGGCACTCCCGGAGCATGCCCCGGTCGCGACCCGTGCGCCCGCCGGCGCACCGGCCGATCGACACCCGCTTTGGCTTGGACGAGCGAGAGGATGCCTCTGCATCCTGTTGCAGCGTTTCCGAGGTGGCGTCTAATCTGGCGGCCGGCATGAGAGTCCTTCTGATCGACTACGGCCTGGGCAACCTAGGGTCGGCGAGGCGAGCACTGGAGGAGTGCGGGGCGGACGTAGTGGCTTCGGAGGACCCGGCAGACCTCGCGAAGGTCGAACGCTTCGTACTCCCCGGCGTCGGCGCATTCGGTGATGGTATGAGCAATCTCCGTGAACGCGGCTGGGAAGCCGGGATGAAGGATGCCTTGAAGAATCCCGGCGTGAGCATGCTGGGAATATGCCTCGGCATGCAGCTGTTGGCGGATAGAGGCTACGAGAGCGGCGAGATCGATGGACTGGGACTGATCGGCGGGGAAGTCAGACGCCTCGTACCCGACTCACCTAACACGCGGATTCCGCACGTTGGCTGGAACGAGGTTCACCACCGGTCGATGGATCCACTCTTCGACCGGATTCCCAACGGCTCCGACTTCTATTTCGTTCACAGCTATCACTTCATGGCCGCAGCAGAGGAGCACGTCGTGGCCTCGACGCCGTACTGCAATCAGTTCGTTTCGGCCGTGCGGTGCGGCAACGTGGCGGGCGTGCAGTTCCACCCGGAGAAGAGCGCTCGGCCAGGCCTGCAGCTTCTGCGGAACTTCCTGGTTCATGAGCCATGTTGAAGATCCGCGTCATTCCTACCTTGTTGTGGAAGGGTTTCGGTCTCGTCAAGGGCATTGGATTCGACAGTTGGCGGCGCGTGGGCACGGTCCTGCCCGCCATCAAGGTATACAACACGAGAGAAGTGGATGAATTGATCCTGCTCGACACCACGGCCACCGTTGAACAGCGCGATCCAGACTATGAGTCGATTCGCGAGTTCTGCTCGGAGAGCTTCGTCCCGCTCACGTTCGGGGGCGGCATCCGCAACCTGGAGCAGATCCGGC